>NZ_JBHYVB010000227.1:0-17443 GCF_042750115.1 Streptomyces sp. NPDC059455 | reverse complement strand
GACCTCGCCTCACGCCGCCTGGCCGGCTGGGCCATCGCGGACCACATGCGCACCGACCTCGTCATCGACGCCCTGGCCGCCGCCGAACGGACCCGCGGCAGCCTCGCCGGGGCGGTCATGCACACCGACCACGGGGCCCAGTACACCAGCCGGGCCTTCGCCGACGCCTGCCGCCAGGCCGGCGTCCGCCAGTCCATGAGCGCGATCGGCAGCTCGGCGGACAACGCGCTTGCCGAGTCCTTCAACGCGACGTTCAAACGCGTGACGCTTCAGGGCCGCAAGACCTGGTCCGGCGAACGCGAGGCCCGCCTCGACGCGTTCCGCTGGCTCAGCCGCTACAACACCCGACGCCGCCACTCCCGCCTCGGACAACGCAGTCCCATCGCCTACGAGACAGCACTCGACACAACATCAACTACCCTGGCCCAAGCCGCATAGCCCGTGTCCAAGACTGCGGGTCAAGGCCCCTGGCCCTCTTACACCGAACAGCTCGACTTCGAGCTGGAACTCGGCTTCTTCACCTCCGGTGGCGGGGTGGACCTCACTCCGGAGAAGGCAGCGTCCAAGATCGCGGGTGTGACGATCTTCAACGACGTCAGCGCGCGCGACATTCAAATGTTCGAAATGGGCCTGACCCTGGGACCGTCCAAGGGCAAGGACTTCTGCACCGCCATGGGGCCCTGTGTGCTGACCATGGACGAGGTGGACGAATGGTCCATCGAGATGACTGCACGTGTGAACGGCGAAACCTGGGCCACTGGGACCACAGCCAACAGGCAGTTCTCCTTCGCCGAGGTACTCGCCTGGGCTTCCCTCGACGAGCCGGTCCACGCCGGGGAGTTCTTCGCGCTCGGCACCGTCGGCGGCGGCTGCGGCCTGGAACTGGACCGCTGGATCAAACCAGGTGACGTTGTAGAGCTGGAAGCGGCTGGCGTCGGCGTACTCCGCAATCCTGTCGGCGCCCGTAGGGCCGCGCATCGCGGCGCCGGGGTCCCCAGCTTTACCGGCGCGCCTCGGGTCAACTCCTCGCACTGAGCCTATTTCATCCTGAATAGTCACAGGTCAGTAGTACGTGGACGGTGCGGCTGACGCGGCGGGTGAAGGAGCGTGCTCTGCGCATGATGCGCCAGGACTTGAGTCGGGCGAAGGCGGGCACCCTGGTAGGCGCGGTCTACCAGCACGAGGATCTGCCTGGTCAGGCAGGCCTGGACGATGCTGTGGGCGCGGGCCGAGGTCAGGTCGTGCGTGCGGCCTGGTGCCGCGCGGGAGAACCACAGAGGTGCCGTCGGGGCGGGCGATGACCTGCACGTTCATGCCGTGCCTGTTGTGCTTTTGCGAGTAGTAGGGCCGATCGGCGCGGACACGGTCGGTGGGGACCAGTATGCCGTCAACGATGACGTGGTCGCCCTCACCGGGGGCCGGTGAGGGCTTCCTGGATGCCGGGGACCCAGGAGCCAGCACCTCCAGGGCCTCGTCCACGTAGCGCCAGGCGGTGGCCTGCGATACCGCGAACCCGGCCCCGGCCTTGGGCCTTGACCCAAGGCCGGGTAGTTAGCGCGTTTCCGCTGGTGGCAAAGGGTAAAGGCATTGAGTAAGAACGCGGGCAACGAAGTTGCGTTGGTCAGGTAGTCCGCCAAGACTGCTGATCATCGAGGTACTCCGTTGCCCGGACGTCATTGTCCCCTGCCGCCTGGCCTGGTGACCGTCTCACGTGAGTTCACCGTGGCCTCGGGCCGCTTCGCTCCCGGCCATCTGGGCGAGTTGACCCAGGCCATACCCTTTGATCTCGTGGATGCCCTCCTGGACGAAACCCGCTGTGTTCAGCGCCGTTTACGGGATCTGCCTTCTCGGGTGGGGGTCTACTTCCTGCTCGCGATGTGCCTGTTCCCCGAGGTCGGCTACCGGCTGGTCTGGAGCAAGCTGACTATGGCCCTGACGGGCGGCGGGATCGAGGCCGCAGAGCCGACTGCGAAGGCCCTGCGCGACCTGCGTCGTCGCATTGGCATCGAACCGATGCGGCGCTTGTTCGGGGTCCTGTGATGGGGCTCCTTGAAAATGGCTCTGTCCGCAGTTTCGTGAAGCCCTGAGACGTGGCTGGATGTGGGGTCTGCCCTACCTCGTACCCGGGGGCTTGTAGGAGTGCCTGAGGCCAGCCGTGCATGATCCCCTGTTCGCACGTGAACCGTGCGAGAGAAGGTGGATATGAAGTATCGGATCGGATACGCCGCGTGGGTTGCAGGTGTGGTGCAGTTCTTTGTGGCCCACGTGATCGCCGAATCAGCTTGGCCCAGACCATACAGTTGGGCGCGGAACAACATCAGCGACTTAGGTAACGCGCACTGCGCCATGCAGTCGGAACCCGAACCCCGCTATATCTGCTCGCCCGAACACGGCCTGATGAACGCCTCGTTCATCACTTTGGGGACGCTCCTCGCCGTCGGTGTCTTCTTCACCGGCGCTGTGTGGCGCAGAGGCGCGAGCCCGCTCGTGGCCCGGTGGCTGCTGGCCTGCGCCGGCATGGGATTCGTGATCGCCGGGCTAGCGCCTGCGGACGTCCACGAGAACCAGCATGTCCTGGGTGCGCTGCTCATCATGGCCATGGGCAACATCGGTCTTGTGCTGGCGGGCGTCGGCCTGGCGGACGATGTGCCGGGTCCGCTGCGCTGGGCGACCAGCCTGCTAGGGGTAACGGCGCTCATAGCCTTCGGGCTCTTCCTCTCCCACCGCTATCTCGGACTCGGGATGGGCGGCATGGAGCGGGTAGCGGCATTTCCCCTCTTGGTATGGGCATTGGTAACCGGAGTCCGCGGCCTGTTCCACCAGGCGACTCGCATGCGGATGCAGGATGCGCCGCCGAAAAGACATGGCATGCAGGCCTCTCACAGCTGATGCTGCTTCGTGCGGTCGGCTCGTTCGCGGTCAGGTGACGTCATGGCTGAGTGAGGATTCTGGCCCGAAGGAGCACGAAGGAGGCCCGGCCGTACATAGCCCGCTTGAGCGTTTTCACCCGGTTTACATGTCCTTCAACTACCCCGGAACTCCAGGGCAGGGTCAGGCCAGCGGTGACGGCGTCGAGGTCCTGGCGGAGGAAGCCGGCGAAGCTCTTCATGGGCTTCGGTGCGTCCTGCTCGGCCTGCCGGATCCACTCCAGCAGCAGGTATCCGCGCTGGTGGCGGACCATGTCGGCGAATGCCCGAGCAAGATCGCAGGCCCTGGTGATGTCCGGGCAGGCGAGACGGACTTGAAGAAGTCGCTCGTCCTGGCTTTCGGTGAGCGTCTCGCGGGGCCGCACGATCCACGAGGTGATCTTGCGGGGGCTCGGAATGTCGGCCCGGACCGGTTCGGCGGTGCCCGCACGGAGGGCGGCGAGGTGTTTGCGGACGACCTGGCGGCTGCCGCGGTAGCCGCGAGCCTGGATCTCCAGGAACAGTCGGGTGCCGCTGACCTGGCCCCGGGTTTCGGTGAAGCGGGTGTTGAGGTATGCCTTGAACGGCTCCAAGACGCCGTTGGGGCGGCGCTCGCGGGCAGAGGCCAGCAGCTCGTCGAGGTCGGTGTCGCGGAAGCGGCGCACGGTCTTGCGGTCGAGGCTGAGGCTGCGGGCGATGGCGCTGATCGTCCAGCGTTTCTCCAGCAGGCGGTGGATGTCCTCGTAACGGTGGCGGGTGCGTTCGATGATCTGGGTGCGGGGCAGTTCCGCAGGTGGTAACAGCATCGGGGGCGGCTCCGGCGCCTCGGTCACCGTCTCCTCCTCGGCATGTTTGCGCAGGCAGTCGCGGTGCTGATGGCAGGTCTTCTCCACCGCGGCGGACAGGTTCTGCAGCAGGTGCCAGCGGTCGGCGACTTCCAGGGCATGAGGGGCGGCTTCCTTGACTGCCTTGGTGTAGGCGGTGGCCCGGTCCCGGCAGATGATCTCGGCGCCGGGATGCTCGGTGAGCCAGGTTGCGAACGTCTCGGAGGTGCGGTCGGGCAGCACGTCCACGACCCGGCCGGCCTCGACGTCGACCAGAACGGTGCCGTAGGTGCAGCCCTTGCGGAAGGCGAACTCATCCACCCCCAGCACCCGCGGCGCACGGTACGGAACCGCCGGCGCTGCCAGCAGCCTGAGCAGCCGGGTCCGGCCCGCAGCCATCCGCAGGCGGCGGCACAACCGTGCGGCCGGACGGCCGCCGAGTTCGATCGCGATCGACCGCAGCCAGCCTGTCAGGCCGGTACTGGAGCGGCGGTGCCGCTCGGACAGGCCCGGCACCTGCTCGACGAATGTCTTGCGGGAACAGCTCTTCCGGTCACAGAAGTACCGGCGGACCCGCAGCCGGACCATGACCCTTCGAGACGCCAACGGTCTTTCATCCAGGGTACGTTGGTACGTGCTGTGTATGCGTTTCGCCTGTTTCCGGCAGGCCGGGCACCGGCCCGGCCGAGCGGTGGACACCGCCTCCACCACAAGGACGTCGGTGGAGTCACTGACGTGCTCCACTCGCACATCGATCCCGGGAAACAGCACAGCCTCGACCGTCTTGCTCGCCATGCCGGGACATACTCTGCCGAAACGATCCCTCGCTCACTCTGCTGACCTGGGCATTCACGGAACTGCGGACAGAGCCGTTTTGGCTCTGTCGGTCCTGGTGGGCGGCTGACGGGGCGTCGGACACCGGAGCGATCTGAAGTCGTCCCACGGATAACGCACTATTATCTGTGGTATCACTCTGCGCGACCTGCGGGGACGCCTTCCGCGCGCGGCGTGAAGCGACCCTGTTATCTAACGGAGTCCTATGCGGGCAAACTCCTTGTTCTCGCCGACGTAGGAGGCCGTGACCCGGCTGATTCGGCGCGCGGCCAGGAGGATGCCCAGGCCCCCGTCGCCGACGCCGCAGTTGTTGGACACCACCTCCAGGTCTGCGATGCCGCGTGCATGGAGGGCCTCGATGAGGGCACTGGGTATGCCGCACAGTCCGAATCCGCCAACGGCGAGGGACGCGCCGGAGGGGATGTCCACGACCGCTTCGGCGGCCGAGGGGATCACCTTGTCCATGCCCTCATCCCTCCCGCGCGGGGACGATCGGGCCGCGCACCTCGCCCAGCCCGATGCGGCTGCCGTGGACTCCGGGTGCGGTGGCGGTGATGACGACCTCGTCACCGTCCTCCAGGAACGTGCGGGTCGAACCGTCGGGGAGCTGCAGCGGCTCTGTTCCTGCCCAGGTCAGCTCGATCAGCGAGCCGCGCTGGTCGCGCTCGGGACCGCTGACGGTGCCGGAGGCGAAGAAGTCGCCGGTCCGCAGCGAGGCGCCGTTCGCGGTCATGTGGGCCAGCATCTGTGCGGGCGTCCAGTACATGTCTCCGTACGGCGGCTTGGAGATCAGGTGTCCGTTGAGCCGGACCTCGAAGTCGATGTCGAATCCCCAGGGTTCGAGGTTGGCGTCGTCGAGGTAGGGCAGCAGGGTGTGTGTGCGCCCGGGCGGTCTGATTCGCGCCTTGGGCAGGGCCTCCAGGGGGACCACCCACGGGGATACGGACGTGGCGAAGGACTTGCCGAGGAAGGGGCCGAGCGGGACGTACTCCCAGGCTTGGATGTCCCGTGCGGACCAGTCGTTGACCAGGGTGACGCCGAAGATGTGCCGGCCGGCCGTCGTGAGCGGTACCGATCGGCCGAGTGCGGACGGGGTACCGATGACGAAGCCGAGTTCGGCCTCGATGTCCAGCCGGGTCGTCGGGCCCGCGACGACGGTCCCGTCGGGCAGGCGACGCTGGCCGGTGGGCCGTACGACGTCGGTCCCGGACGGGACGAGGGTGCCCGCCCTGCCGTGGTAGCCGATCGGCAGGTGCTTCCAGTTCGGGGTCAGGGGCTCCTGGTCGGGCCGGAGCATGCGGCCGAGGTTCGTGGCGTGGTGCTCGGAAGCGTAGAAGTCGACGTAGTCGCCGATCTCGACGGGCAGGTGCAGGCGCACGTCTGCCAGGCGGTGCACGTGTGGTTCGGCCGTCGGCCGGTGGGCTGGCTCGGTCAGTATGTCTTGCAGTTGGCTGCGTATGGACGCCCAGTGCGCCGGGCCCGCCGCGAGCAGCGGGTTGAGGGTGGGGCCGGTCGACAGCGGATCGTCGAGGACGGCGAGGTCGAGTACCGAGTTGCCGATGCGGACTCCGGTCCGCCGGGTGGTGCCGGTGCCGTTGAGGGAGAACACTCCGTAGGGCAGATTGTGGACGCCGAACGGATCGTCCGGCATCAGGTCGAGCCAGGTCATGTGGTGGGAACCTCAAGGGTCGGGCGGGATGCGCGGACTTCGCGGGGGCTCATGGCGAACTGCTTGCGGAACTGTGCGCCGAAGGTGCTGGCGCTGGGGAATCCGCAGGCTTGCGCGATCTGGCCGATCGGGCGGTTCGTGCGTTCCAGGAGATCGCGTGCCGCCTGGAGGCGCTCACTCCGGATGTGGTCGCGGGTTGTGGTGCCGATTTCCTGGAGCAGCACCTGCACGTACCGGGGCGACAGGCGGAGTTCCGCGGCGACGTGCGCGGTCCCCAGATCTGGGTTGGCCAAGTGTGTCCGGATGTGCCGGAAGATGGCACGCCTGTAGGCTTCGCGGGTGGATTCGTCCGCGCCGCCGCGTTCGCCGACCGCCGCGGAGAGCAGTTCGCGCACGTGGGTGCAGGCGAGGTCGAAGACGCGACTGTCGAGGGTGTCGGATGTGGCGACCTCGCGGAGCATGCTCAGAAAGATGCGCCCGATGCCCTCGTGAATGTCGATCGGCTCGGCGGTGCGCGGAAGTCCGCCGAGGGTGGCCGCGAGCTCGTCCGTTGGGATGGTCAGCATCACCGCGGTGAGCCGGCCCGGCTGGCTGAACCGGTAGCCACGGGACTGGTCGATGATCGTCATCCGGCCCGGTTCGCAGACGACGCTCCGGTCGTTCTGTTCTTTGCGGAAACACCCACGCAGGGGTGCAATGATCTGGTGGAGTTCCCGTTCGGCGCCCTTGGCGCGCCGGGTGATGTCGAGGGGTTCGACGGACTGCCATTGCACGACCTGGTTATGCGCCGAGCGCTGCAGCTTCAGTGAGCCGTGGTAGTTGTCGTGGCTGCTGTAGCGCAGGTCCATGGGGCAGTGCACCGAGCGGACCAGGTCCGACCAGAATCCGGTGCGGCGGTCGGCCGGGAGGGCGGCGGTCGAGTGGCGCTCGCGCTGGAAGCCCGGGCCGTGAGGCTGTCGCACTCGTCTCGCCTCCCTCCGGGGCGCCAATAGTGTCCGTCGCCATGGTATTCGTTTGTCTGGCCTGGACCGATGTCGTCGCGGCGCGGTCATGCGGTGACTTCGTGGGGGGTCGAGCGGGGTGTGGTGACGAGTTCTCCGAAGTCGACGTCTCGTGTCTCCGGTCCCCACGCGCCGCCGATCGCGACCAGGAGACCCCCGAGTACGAGCAGAGGGATGCCGGTGTACTCGATCGGGATGACCAGGCCGAGTACGGCCTGGAAGTAGGCGTAGAACGACGGGATGATTACCGCGAGGCTGTATCCGAGCCCGAACCCAGAGGCTCGCACGCTGGTCCGGAACCGCTCGTTGACGTAGGTGGTCGCAACCCCCCAGCAGGCGAAACCGAGCACCGTGGTGGCCATCGTGAGGATTGTCGTGCCCGCGAACCCGAGCCTTAGTCCTACGGTCAGGCCGTAACACACGGGGGCCGCCAACGCGACAATGAGCCCGGTGCCGATCAGGAAGGGCCGCCGTCCGGTGCGCTGGCTGAGCAGGCCGCCACCGATGATCGTGCCTGTGGTGACGATGTAGGTGAGGACCAGCGCGAGTGTCGCCTCGGTGTAGGTCAGCCCGACCGGGTCGCGCAGCAGGGCGGGGAGCACGGCCGCGGTCGGCTGCACGGACAGCCAGAAGCCGCTCATCAGGACGAAGACCTGGAGGAAGTCCTTTCTGTTGCCGCGGGCGAACAGCTCACGCAGTGGCGACCGGGTGCGGGGCGACGCCTTGGTGAAGGTCTCGGATTCTTCGACCTTGCGCGAGTAGTAGATCGCCAGCGCGCAGGCCAGCAGCCCGCCGACGGCGAATGGGATACGCCATCCCCACTGCACGTAGGGCGAGTCAACGTCTCCGGCCGGGAGCAGGGTCAGCAGTCCCAGGGTGATCAGCGAGATCGAGAAGAACGCGATGGGGTAGGCGGACTGGATCACTGCGCCGTAGAGGCCGCGCTTGTGCTTCGGGCTGTACTCCATGGCCAGCGGGCTTGCCGCAGTGTATTCGCCGCCAAGGAATATCCCGTCGATGAACCGCAGCACCACGAAGCAGATCACTACGGTGATGCCCCACTGCTCGTAGCCGGGCAGAGCGGCCATCAGCAGGGTCGTGGTGCCGAATCCCCACAGCGCGATCATCGTGGCGCGTTTACGGCCAATCCGGTCGGCGAGGTGGCCGAACACCATCGCGCCGACGGGGCGGCCGAGCAATGTGGCAGCGAAGATCGATCCGGTGATCATCGCTTCAGTGCTGGTCGAGAGGCCGGGCGGGACGAAGTAAATCAGGGCCGGGGCCAGGACGACGATCGGCAGATAGATGTCGAACATGTCGACGAAGAAGCCGAGAAATCCTCCGCGGATAGCACGGCGGGCCTGCGGCCGCAGCTGGTCGGTGGCACGCATGAGTATGGTCTCCCGTAGGTCGATGGGGTCAAACACAGCAGGGGATCGGTCCGCCGGACAGGTGCATCGCGTCCGTGAAGGCCGCAGTCCGGTCGAAGACGAAGCCGGCGGCCCCGTGTTCGGCGTAGGCGCGGTGCAGGTTGAGTGCAATCCGTTCGCTGTCGGGCCAGGACCTGTAGGCCGGGTCGAGTTCGGCGGCCATGTCCAGTGGCTGCCGTCCGGTACGGATCCCGCGGTCCGCCAGGTCCTGGACGTGTGCGAAGTAGGCGTCGATGTCGTCAAGGCACCGGGTGATCTGGGCCGCGCCGGTCAGGACCGGCCCGTGACCGGGCACGATGATCTCGGGGGCAAAACTGCGGATCCACATCAGGGAACGGCGCGCGCCCGTCAGGCTGCCGGCCAGCGCGAGCGGGGTGATCCGGTTGAACACCAGGTCACCGGCGAAGAGAATGCGCTCGGTCGGCAGCCACGCGATGAGGTCCCCGGTGGTGTGCGCGGTGTATCCGGGATGGTGCAGCTCGATCACCCGGTCTCCGGTGTGCAGGGTCAGCCCGCCCCGGCAGGTCAGCGTCGGGGGCCGTGCGACCAGGCCGTCGAGCGGGAGGGGCGGGTTCCAGAAGGGAGGCGGCGAGTCGAGGTAGGTCTCGCCGAGCATCGCGCTACGGGTGTCCGGATGTCCGATCACAGTGGTCGACTCGGGGAGCAGGCAGTTGCCCAGGGTGTGATCGGCGTGCGGGTGTGTGTTGACCGCGTTCGTGACGGGCTGCGCGTCGGTCGCCCGGGCCACGGCGGTGAGAAAGGCACTGGTGCGTGCCGCTGTCGTGCACGTGTCGATGACGACGGTGCCGTCTGGGCCGGTGATCACGCCGGCGTTGTTGATGAACCATGAGCCGTCGGGCTGGATCCAGGCGTACACGCCGCGGGCGAGTTCGGGCAGGGTCGCGCTGAACGCGCCGACCGCGTCAGACATGACTGTTCTCCTTCGAATGGGCACGGTTCTTGGCGACCAGCCGGATCGCGCGCAGGATGTTCACGTAGCCGGTGCAGCGGCAGAGGTTCCCGGCGATCGCGGCTTTCGCCTCGCTCTCGGTCGGGGACGGGTTCGTGGCAAGCAGTGCCCGAACCGACAGCACCATTCCCGGGGTGCAGAACCCGCATTGAAGCGCCTGGAGCTCGACGAATGCTTCTTGAACGTCGTCGAGTTCGCCGGGGCGTGCCCTGCGGTCTTCCACCGCGCTCGCCTCGATCGTCCGCACTGAACGTCCATCAGCCTCAGGGGCGAGCACGCAGCAGGACTTGACCGTGCGCCCGTCGAGTTCAACCGTGCACGCTCCGCAGCTGGCCGTCCGGCATCCCACGTGGGTGCCGGTCAGGCCCAGCTGCTCGCGCAGGAGGTCGGCCAGAGCGGAACGGGGATCGACGGTCAGGTCGTGCGTCTGGCCGTTCACGGTCGTGCGGATCGGGGTGGACATCTGGCTCAGCTCCCGTCGATAGCGGTACGGACGGCACGGCGAGCCAGGACACATGCCATCGCGCGCCGGTATTCGGGCGGGTTCATCGGGTCGCCGGTGATCGGCTGTGCCGCAGCAGCAGCGGCGCGGCGGACATCGTCGTCCAAGGCGTCCCGTGACGTGGTGAGGAGAAGCGGCCGGGTGGCGACGCCGCCCACAGCGAGGCATATTGCCGTCCCCTCCACGACAGCCGCGGCGGTGATCGTCGGAGGGGCACCCTGCACCCGGCCGAGCCGTGCGAATCCCGCGGGGCCCGACGGCGGCGGCACCCGTACCGCGGACAGCACCTCGTCAGGGCGGCGCGCGGTACGGTGCGCGCTGAGGAGGAAGTCGGCTACGCCGATGTGGCGTTCGCCGTGCGTACTGGTCAGCACGACCGTCGCGCCCAGCGCGGCCAGAGCGGTCAACTCGTCAGCACCGGGATTGGCGTAGGCCAGGGCACCGCCGACCGTTCCCCGGTTGCGGACCTGGAGATCTCCGATCCCGGCGGCCGCCCGGCTCAGCATCGGGTGGCGTTCCCGCACGACGGTGTCCGCCGCGAGGTCGGTGTGGGTCGTGGTCGCCCCGATGACGAGGTCGTCTCCGTCCGTCGTGACCCCGGCCAGGCCCGCCACGCGGCCCAGGGTGACGAGGTGATTACGTTGTCCGATCCCGCGGTTGAGCAGCGGCATCAGGCTCATGCCGCCGGCTATGAGGGTGACCTCGTCGCCGCGCCGGACAAGCAGTCCGAGGAGTTCACTGAGGGTGGCCGGTGCAGCGTAGGTGATGGTGTTCACGAGACCTGCTTCCGGTGGATCGCGGCCCACACCCGGGCAGGAGCGAACGGTGCCTGGGTGAGCTGAATGTCGTACTCCCGCAACGCGTCCTCGATTGCGGAAGCGAGAGCCGGCGTGGGGGCGCTGATGCCGGACTCGCCGACGCCCTTGCGCCCGTCCACGGTGAACGGTGACGGGGTGCTGCGGTGGCCGAGGAGGAGGTCGACGGACTCGCGCGCGCTGGGCAGCGTGTATTCCCGCAGGGTCTGGGCGAACGGCAGCGCGGTGTCGTCGTAGCTGATCTCCTCGTAGAGACCGGCGCCGACGCCTTGCAACACGGCGCCGTGCAGCTGCGCGTCGGCAAGCAGAGGGTTCACGATGCCGCCGCTGTCATGGACGAGGGCAAACTGATCGACCCGTACGGCCCCGGTCTCCTCGTCAACCTCCACCACGCAGGCCGCCGACGCGAAAGACCAGGTCGGGTACTGGTTGTACCGCCCGTCAACGTCCGGCTGGTGGTACACGTTCGGCATCCGGTAGGAGCGCGTGGCCTCCAGGCCCGGCGGCAGTCCGGTCATGTGCCGGCCGTGCGGGTTGCGGTAGACCTCGGCCGCGACCTCATCCAGGGATACGGTCGTGCCGGTTGGCCCCGTGACGTTTCCGTCCGCAATCCGGACCCGCTCGGCCGTGGTGCAGAGGATGCTCGCGCCGACGGCGGCGAGGCGAGAGCGGAGTTCGCCGGCGGCGAGGCGGGCGGACGCACCACCGAAAGTCATGCTGCGCGAGCTGTAGTTTCCATTGCCGTGAGGGCAGGACGCGGTGTCGCCCTGCTCGACCCTGACCCGTTCCAAGTCGCATCCGAGCGTGTCGGCCACTACCTGCGCGATGCCGGTCTCGTTGCCGGTCCCCGGGGATGTCACTCCCGTCAGGACGGTGACATCGCCTCGGGGACTGATCCGTACCGTCGCCGAGTCCGTGCCGCCGAGCAGGCTGTCCGGGCGGGACGATCCCTCCGGGGTCAGCTCGTGAGCGAATCCGATCCCGAGCAGCCGGCCCTGGGCACGGGCTTCGGCCCGGCGGCGTTCGAAGCCCGCGTAGTCGATCAGCTTCGCGGCCTCGGACAGCGTGCCCGCATAGTCACCGGAGTCCGTGATCCATCCGCACGGCTGCGTGTAGGGGAATGCGGTCGGCGGGAGGAAGTTGCGGAGGCGGACGTCGACACGGTCCTGCCCGGTCGCGCGCGCGACGTGGTCCAGGATCCGTTCCATCACGAAACAGGCCACTTCCTTGCCGTAGCCACGGTATGCCTGCCACGGGCCACGGTTGGTGACGACACCCCGCATCCGGACCCGGACGTCGCCGATGTCATAGGAACCGGGAAGACAGCCAGCCGTGACGATGGACATCGCCCAGCCCGCGACCGTCGTCGGCGCACCGAGATCCGCGAGGAGGTCGACGGCCAGTGCGGTGATCCTCCCGTCCGGGCGGAACGCGACCTCGTAGTCACAGCCCACGTCCCGGGAGTGGCCGGCGGCCGTCAGATATTCGTGCCGTTGCTCGGTCCAGGCCACCGGCACACCAAGCCGCATCGACGCGACGGCCGTGAGCACGTCTTCGCCGAACATCGGCAGCTTTGACCCGAACGCCCCGCCGACCTGCGGCTGTATCACCCGCACCGCCGAGTCCGGCAGGCTGACCACCGCGGCTAGAAGCGTGCGCAGCACGTGCGGCGACTGCGTCGAGGCCCAGCAGGTCAAGGTCTCACGGTAAGGATCCCAGGACGAGACGATCCCACGGGGCTCGATCGGCGACGGGGCCAGCCGGCCGCAGCGCAGAGAACCTCGAAGCACCGAAGCCGCTGCGGCCAGCACGGCGTCCGGGTCACCCTTGACGAAGGGGTAGTCGACCATCACGTTGTCCGGCCAGCCGTCCTCGATCGGCGGGGCCGTCAGCGCCGACTCGGCGTCGGCAAGCGCCGACAGCGGCGCGTACTCGACCTCGACGAGGTCCAGCGCCGCACGGGCCGCGACGAAATCCTCGGCCACGATCGCGACGACCGGTTCGCCGACGTACCGGACGACCCCGACCGCGAGCGGCACGCGGTCGGACTGCCGCACCGTGAAGTTGGCAAAGCTGCCGCCCGGCCGGACGACAATCCCGTCGGCCCGCAGTCCGGCGCCGTCGAGGACGAGTGCGACGTCCGGCCGGGCAGCCGCCGCAGCAATATCGACCCGCACGATCCGGGCGTGCGCATGGGGACTGCGCAGTACCGCCATGACCGTCCGGCCGGCAGGGCGGACATCGTCCACATAAGTGCCTGCACCGGCGGCACACACCCTGTTGTTGCGTCCCGGGACCGGGCGGCCGACATGCGTCATCGCGACGACACCTCCCACGGATTCTTCGACGATGCAGCGAAATCGGTGTGTAACCGATGCGACAGAGGCTAGGAACCTGGCGGCGCCGCCGATACCCGCGAACGCGCACAACAAGTGGTGCGGGAACGCACCAGTCGGCGTCAGCCGACCCACGGCAGTGGAACAGTTGGTAGAGGTAGTCCTGTGCGGGGACGAACACCTCGATGCCGACTACCGCTGTGGGCCGGAACTGGTGCGTCGCAAGGGCCACCAAGCCGCCAGGAAGGCGCCCAGGACAGTCGCAACCCCAAACGTCAGCGTGCAGTCGGAGCGCGACGGTCTTCGGTCACCAGTGACGCCTCGCGCGCACGGACCGAGGGACGGCATGAGTACGTCCCAAGACGGTAGATCATGAGCCGCTGTTACGCGGTGAGCTGGTCACAGCTCACCGGACTACAGGGAACCCAGATCGTCCGACCGCCACCGCCCCGTCCCAGTGGGCGCCGGATCGGACACCGTTGGTCCTGGCCGGTGCAGCAATCCCGTGAGGGCGACGAATTACCAGGAACCGGGCGGTCTCTGGTCACGACATGCCGTCGTTGACCGCGGGCAACCCGCACACGTACTGACGGGCGTACGTGACTGACGCGGCAGAGACGGGAGCGGCGTGCGGCATCTGCTTGACAATCTGGAGCGATGGTATACGGACGGGCGGACCTTCGCCCTCGCCACGGTCATCTCCACGCTGCGCAGCGCGCCCCGCGAGGTCGGCGCGGTCATGGCCATCGGAGCCGGAGGAGAAGTACTCGGCAGCGTGTCCGGCGGCTGTGTCGAGGGCTCGGTCTACGAGGTGGCGCGTAAAGTGATCGCCTCGGGCGGCCGGAGTCGGCCACATTCGGCATGAGCGATGACGATGCCTGGATGGCCGGTCTGACGTGCGGCGGCACCCTCGAGGTCTTCATCGAACCGGTCGACCAGGCCAATTGGCCGGACTTCCTCGCCTTGACCACCGCCCTGCGCTCGGGCACCCCGGTGGCCGTGGCCACCATCGTCGCGGCCCCGGACGCCGACCGACTGGGCGCGCGGGCCGTCATCGGCCCGGACAGCCCCGCCCCTCAAGAACCCCTCGCGGACATCGCCCGGGACATGCTCGGCCGCGGACAGACCGGTCTGGTCACTGCCAGCACCGGCCGGGTCAGGAAGGGCCACCGGATCCCCGCGCTGAGCAGCATGCCGGACTCAGAAGTCGCCTTCGTCCGCTCGTACATCCCACGGCCCGCCCTGCTGATAGCCGACTCCAACGACCACGCCGCAGCAGTAGCGCGGACTGGCGCCCTCGCAGGTTTCACCGCAGTCGATCGAGGTCCGCTTCGGCACGAGCCGGGCCGGGGCCGTCGACGTCGCGCTCTACACCACGGCGTCCGTCGACGCGGTCGTCCCTGCCCATCCCGAAGTCGACTGGGAGCAGCTGCGAGCGGTGGAGAAAGGCCAGCGCTCTCCGCTGGCGTCGCTGCGCCCAGCACCGGCACTTGCCTGAGCATCCTCGCGCCGGAACAGCACTACGAGGGTGCTCCCCCGCCCGCCGCATCCCATCCGTCCAGAAAGGCGGCCCGGAAGATTTCAAGTCCAGTGAGACAGTGGTGACGCTATGAGGTTTGTGGTGCGGGTTCGCGGCGCTTGGCCGGGTCGTTGATCCACGCGGTCTGGGGTATCTCGGGTGGTCGGGGGCGGCGGCCGAAGCGTTCGGGGTGGCGGGCGTATGCCTGGGCGAGGGTGACGGCGCGCTGGTCGCGGACCTCTTCGGCGGTCCCGAAGTGGACGGAGGCGGGGGTGTGCCAGCCGAGGGGCTTCGCCCTTGATCGTGGACACCGGTTGTTATGCGGCGGTGGTCAGCGTAGTTGATCGCTGTTCGTAAGTGATCGGGCTGATCTGGCCGAGGCGGGAGTGCCTTCGTCTGGTGTTGTAGCGAGTCGCCCGTCGGAAGACAGCGAGCCGGGCCTCGCGGGCCCCGTTCCACCGTTTTCTCCCCTGGAGCGTCTCTCTTTTCATGGTCGCGTTCAGCGATTCTGCGGCGGCGTTGTCCGCGCTCGTGCCCACCGCGCCGCGTGATCTGATCACGCCGAGCTCGCCGCAGACCTGGGCGAACTCCTTCGAGACGTATTGCGACCCGTTGTCGCTGTGGAAGATCGCCCCGCGCAGGCCGTCGGAACCCCGGGCCGCGGCCGCGGCCTTGAGCGCGTCGGTGACCAGCTCGGTGCGCATGTGGTCGGCGATCGACCAGCCCGCCAGCCGTCTTGAGGACAGGTCCAACACCGTTGCCAGATAAAGGAATCGGCCATTGCCCACCGGCAGGTAGGTTATGTCGCCCACGTAGCGAGTGTTCGGCGTGGTCGCGGTGAAGTCGCGCTGCAGGAGGTCCGGCACCGGCGTCGCAGAAGGTTCGGGGATGGTGGTGCGGACCTTCTTGCGCAGGTGGAGCCCGACGATGGTGAACCTCCTCATGACGCGTGTCACCCGCTTGTGATTGATCCGCTCGCCGCCGTCCCGGAGCTCGGCGGTGACGCGCGGGGCCCGTAGGTGCCGTCGGATTCCTGGTGGATTTCGGTGATGCGCTCAGCGCCCGGCTGCGCCAGGGCCACGCCGCCAAGCTCCACTTGCCGCTGCGCTCCACCCCGTCCACCAGCGCCGTCCTGTCGGTACCCGGCCGGTTCTGGACCTGGACTGCCGTCGACGAGCACGACACCGTTGCACCGGTCATGAACAGCTTCGCCGGCAGCGAGCACGGCCTCGCCGCCATGGCCGTCGATGCCGGACCGGAGCAGTGGATACGAGCCGCCCGGCACATCCGCAACGACCTCGACTTCAACGAGCAGGAACCGTTGCTCTCCACCTGGTCCGATGACCCGTTCTCTCTCGGCGCGTACGCATCTCACGCGCCAGGCACCACCGTCGAAGACCAGACAGCGCTCGAGGCTGCGGTCGGTGCGGTCAGCTTCGCTGGCGAGTACGCCGAAGCCGAATTCACCGGTCTCATGGAAGGCGCCCTGCGCAGCGGCATCCGCGCCGCCCAAGCCGTCCTCGCCGCTGCCCGAGGAGAGTCCGACCGAACCGGTGCCCGAACCGACGAGGTGCACCAGGCAGGTACCCGCTGATGACCACCACCGCCAGCCGTTCTCAGGCGACCACGCGCCGGAACCCCAGCGCGCTTCCCACTGCTCGTCAACCTCGCGCACGTGCCCGGTCACTGAGCCGACGGGTCTCCGCGTGGCGCCGACGACGTCTTCGGCGTCGACAACCCCGCCGACGGCAGCGCCATGGCGTGGGTGAGTGAAGGAACGCCAGAGGACACTTGCGCCGCCGTCGATGCCGCCCACCGTGCGTTCCCGGGCTGAGCCGCCCCGCGCCTCGCGCCCGCAGTGCGGTGCTGCCCCGGACCCACCGGCTGATGCTCGAGCACGCCGAAGAGCTCGCCCAACTCATCGTCGCCGAGAACGGCAAGGCGCTGCCAGACGCGCGTGCCGAGGTGGCCTACGCCGCAAGTTCTTCCGCTGGTACGCCGAAGAGGGTGTCCGCACCGCCGGCGACTACTGCCCGTCGCCGGCCAGCGGCACCCGCACCATCGTCACCCAGCACCCGGTCGGGGTGGCGGCGCTGGTGACCCCGTGGAATTTCCCGGCAGCGATGGCGACCCGGAAGATCGCCCCCGCCCTGGCCGTCGGGTGCACCATCGTCCTCAAGCCCGCCGCCGAGACACCGCTCACCGCGCTCGCTCTGGCGCGGCTCCTCACCCACGCCGGTGCTCCTGACGGTGTCGTGAACGTCGTCTCCGGCACCGCCGCCGGTGACATTGTGACCGCGTGGCTCGAAGACGACCGGGTCCGCAAGATCTCCTTTACGGGCTCCACCCGCGTCGGACAGGTGCTGCTTCGCCAGGCCGCCGACCGGGTCCTCAACTCTTCCATGGAGCTCGGCGGGAACGCCTCATTCGCCGTCGGCCCCGGCGCCGACGTAGCCAGCGCCGTCGACGGCGCGATGGTCGCGAAGTGCCGCAACGGAGGACAGGCCTGCACCGCCGCTACCGGTAGTTCGTTAAATCCGGTGGCGGTGTGGGTTGACGGCCGGTCGGGTTGGTCGTAGGCCGGTGGTAGGAGTCAACTGCCTTGCTGGGGGCTGAAGACGACCGCTCGCCGTCCGT
>NZ_JBHYVB010000226.1:8600-17473 GCF_042750115.1 Streptomyces sp. NPDC059455 | reverse complement strand
CAGGCCCGGATCGAATCCGGGCCGGCCGTGGCGCGTTCGCGGACCTCCGCGGCGCGGGGGTCATTTGACGAAGTCGTCGACGACCTTCGGTGGCCAGCAGCCGACGTTGAGCACGCCGATGGAGTAGGCGCGGGAGACGAGGGCCGCGCGGTTGGGCACCCGCAGCTTCCGCAGCAGCCGAGTCACGTGGTACTCGACACCCTGCCGGCTGAGGTAGAGCCGGGAGGCCAGGGGGATGGTGGAGAGCCCGGCAGCGATGCCCTCCAGGATGCGCGCCTCGGTCTCGGTGAGGAGCTTCTTACGGTTGGTGACCATGTCCACCTCCTCGCCACCCGCCGTGGGACGCATCACCACGAGGATCGAGGCCACATGGGCGGTGCCCTCGCGCACCGCCACGGCGGTGAGCCCGCTGGTGAAGGCGGCCCCCTCGGCCCCGATGGCCACCACATGGGTGGTGAACCGGTGGCGGGAGCCGTCGAGGAGCCGGGTGAACTGCCGCTTCAGCGCCTGCCGGACGCTGGGGTGGACAAGGTCACAGAAGTCACGGCCGCACACGTCCGAGGCGGCGTCGTCGAACTGCCGGAAGAATTCCCGGTTCGCCTGCTGGACGATGAGCGACGGGTCGAGACAGACGACACACGCCCCTGGCTGATCGAACTGGCGCAATAGATCCGTGTACTCGGTCTGCTCGTGTCCAAGCTCGTGGGGGGTTGGCCGAGCCGAATCCGCTAGTAAAGGCAATGCCAAGGGACTGCCATCCCTTCCTAATTCTCAGTATTCGGAATTGAATACCAATATTCAATTCCGAATGTTCGTTTCAGAATTGAGACTAGGGATCTACGGGTACGGAAGTCAACGTCAACAGGGGTGTGGCCACCCAATCCCGTGGTGGGGTGCCCCGAAGGTTCGGTCCGCACCCCACCCCTTCGGTGGGCCGGTACGGTCGGTTCACGAATCCTCGTCAAACAGCGTCCAATTATCGCCGTTAACGCTCCGTTCACGAATGCATGCGAGGCAGCAGCTCGATGAGCTCGCGCCGCCCGGAGACGCCCAGCTTGCGATAGGAACTCGTCAGATGCTTCTCGATGGCGCGGGAGCTCACTCCCAGCTCGGCCGCGACCTCCTGGTTGGTCAGACCGCGTCCGACGAGAGAGGTCACGGTGCGTTCGGTACGGGTGAGGGTCGTCTCCGGCGGGGCGGCCGCCGCACCGCTGCCGTCCGCCGCGCGGATCCGGTCGACCAGCCGTGGCACCCCGCACGCCGAGGCCAGGGCCGCGGCCTCCCGGAGTACCGCCGCCGCCTCGCCGCCGCCCGGCCTCAGCCGCTTGCCCAGCAGCACGAGCGTGCGGGCGAGTTCGAGTTCATTGGCCGAGGCACGCAGTACGTCGACCGACTCGCGCAGCAGCCGCACCCCCTGGTCACCGTCGGTCAGCCGGCCCTTCACCCGCAGCGCGCGGCCGAGCGCCACGGGGGCGCCCCATTCCGTCGCCCGCAGCAACTCCTCGTCGGCCAGCGCCCCGGCCGCGTGGGGGTCGCCGACCCGCCGGTGGAGGTCGGCCGCCCAGGGTCGCCAGGAGAAGAGCACGGGGTTGCGCCAGCCCGACGCCTCCAGCTGCCGGCCGCTGGCCAGGAGGGTTTCCAGGGCGCTGGTCCAGCGGCCCTGCTCGGCGTCCTGCGCCGCCTTGACGAACTGCAGCGCCGCGGTCAGGGCCAGGCTCGATGAGCGGCGCCGGCCGGGGCCGTCCAGAATCCGCTCGATCAGCGCGGAGTCCTGGAGGTCCAGGGCGACGCGGGTGAGGGCGAGAGTGGAGACGACCCCGGCCTCCTGCCAGTGCACCTCGGCCAGCCGCACGGCGCGCTCGGCGTACTCACGTGCCTGGGCGACGCGGCCGCGGGCGCTGAGCACCATGGCCTGCTGGACGTTGACGAGCGCGTCCACGACCGTGCCGCCCTGCCGCCGCGTCTGCTGCTCCATGGCCAGCCAGGAGCTGATCCCCCGTACCGAATCGGCGGCCACCAGCCCGATCACCACCAGCGGCAGCGGGGTGTGGACCTGATCGGAGGTGGCCGGTTCGCGCTCCAGGATGCGGTTGGCCAGCCGGGAGACCTCGGCCGCGGGCCATCGGGCGGTGAGCACCGCCGCGTTGAGCAGCACCGCCGTCAGCTCGCGCTCGGCGGAGGTGATCAGCGGCGGCTCCTCCCCCAGCACGGACAGCCGCTCGACCGCCGCGGCCAGCTCCGCCGGGTCCTCGTGTCCGGCGTGCCGCAGCCGCGCCTCGAGCCGCAGCGCCACATCGCGCGCCGTGCCCTCCAGCGAGGCGGCGGGCCCCAGGTCCTCGGCGACCTGGTGCAGCAGATCGATGACCGACGGGGGCCCCAGGCCCACGATGGTGGGCGAGATCCGCAGGGCCGCGGCGGCCCGGAGCCTGGGCGTGGTCAGCAGGGGGATCGCCTGGGAGATGTGGCGTTCGCAGGCGGCCGGGTCGAAGCCGCGCTCCGCGGTGGCCAGATCGATCAGCAGCCGGGCCCGGCCCTCCCCGGTCAGCGAGCCGTCCAGGAGGGCGCGGCGCAGATAGCGGGCGGCGGTGCGGGGCGCGCCGCGGCGCAGCGCGGTGTCCGCCGCGGCCCGCAGCACCTCCACCGCCCAGGGGTGGTCGGAGCTGGTGACGGCCAGGAGCTGGGCGGCGACGAGTTCGGCGGGGCGTCCGTTGTGGTACATCAGGGCCGCCGCGGCGTCGTGCAGCCGCTCCCGATCGGCCACCGTCATCGAGGACTCGACCGCGTCCTGCACCACCCGGTGGAGGAAGCGCGGCTCCTGCTCGGCCACGATCAGCCCCAGCTGGTGGAGGTCGCGCAGTGCGGCCAGGAAGCCGATCGGGTCCAGCCCGGCCAGCCGCCCCAGGAGGTCCGGGTCGGCCTGGTCGCCGAGGACCGCGATGGCGGCGGCCAGGTCGCGAGGGGGCCGGGGCTGGGCGCGCAGGGAGCTGGCCAGCCGCTCCCGCAGCTGGGCGGGGCGCAGGGAGCGGGCCGTCTCGGCATGCTCGGCAGTGGGCCGGTGGCCGCGCATGGCCAAGTCCGCCAGCACCGACTTCAGGAACAGCGGGTTGCCCCCGGAGCTCTCGTGGCAGGCACGGGCGAACCCCTCGTCCCCCGGCACGCCGAACTGCTCGAGGATCACTTCCTTGGTGGCGCCCAGCGACAGCGGCGCGGGGCGCAGCACCTGCCGCGCCGCCTCGACGATCTCGCGCAGCAGTGGGTCCCCGGGGCGCCGGTAGCCGTCCCGCAGCGCGCAGACGAGTACGGCGCGCAGCGCGTGCAGCCGCTTGACGAGGAAGGCGAGCCAGCGCAGCGAGGGGGTGTCGACCCACTGCAGATCGTCCACGAGGATGAGCAGCGGGCGCTCGGCACTGGCGGTGGCCAGCACCGAGCGCAGGCCGTACAGCGCCTCCTCGGGGATGGTCGCGGACCCGTTCTCGTCGAGCGGCGGGGCGTCGTCGGAGAAGACCGTCCGGCAGAGGTCGACCTCTCCCTCGATGCGCTGCCCGCGGAGCTCTTCCGGGGCGCCGGTGAGCAGGCTGTCGAAGAGCTGGCGGACCACGCCGAAGTCGAAGTCCTGCTCCATCGGCGCGGCGTTGGCGCGCAGGACCCTGATCTTCTCGCCCTCGGCGAGCATCGGCAGCTGGTGCAGCAGCGCGGTCCGGCCGGTCCCCAGGGGGCCGGTGAGCAACAGCAGTGACGAGTCCCCCGCCGCCGCGGCCCGCAGGGCCTCCGCGACCTGCGCCAGCTCGGCCTCCCGTTCAAGCAACATCGATTCCGCCTCCCTGCGCCGCCCGCAGTAACGCGATCAGCTCCGCGCGACCGCCGATCCCCAGCTTTCGGTACGCACCGCTGAGTCTGAGCTCCACGGTGCGTCTGCTTACGGAGAGGGTCTCGGCTATCTCCCGGTTGCCATGGCCGAGTCCGACGAGGGAGGCGGTGCGCTGCTCGGGCTCGGTCAGTGTCGCCCACGCCGGATGCGGGACGCGTCCGCGGACGGCGGAGGGCCCCGTCCGCTCGGACAGCTCGCGCACCTTCGCGAGCAGCTTGCTGGAGGGCCGGTGGGCGATGACGAAGGTGAACAGCTCGGCCACCAGGGGGGCCGCGGCGCTCGGGTTCCCGGTGTCGAGTTCGGCCGTGGCCAGCTCCATCAGGGCCCCCGCGTAGGCGAGCCGGGCCGGGGTGCCGCGCAGGGTGCCCACCGCCTCGCGGAGCCGCTCGACCCGCCCCTCGCGGGCCACCCGCCCGGCGCCCAGCTGGGCCCAGCCGAGCGTGTTGGGGGCGCCCCACAACCGGGCCAGCGCGAGCTCCTCGTCGGCGAGCCGCCGTGCCTCCTCGTGGTCGCCGAGGACGTCGTGGACCCGGGCGGCCATCGAACGCCACGGCATCAGGGCGGGGTTGATCCGCCCACGGCCCAACTGCCATCTGCCGGTGGCCCGGAACAGCTCCACCGCCTCGGGCAGCCGGTCGTCCTTGACGGCCACCAGTGCCCGGGCGAAGAGCAGATAGCCCCAGGAGGCGCCCTCGCGCGACTCGGCGGGGGCGGAGGCGGCCGCGAGCACACCGGCCTGGCCGAGGTCGCCGTTCTCCAGGGCGATGAGGATCCGGACGGCCAGCAGATACGGGACGGTGTAGCGGTGCCAGAGGGAGCGGGGCAGCGACCGCTCGGCGGCGGCCACGTCCCGTTCGGCCATGTCGAGCCGGCCGCGCCGCAGGTTCAGCTCGCCGCGGACGGCCAGGGCCTGGGCGGCGGCCGCGCGGGCGTGCCGCCGGCGCAGGTCGGTGTGGAGGACGTCCAGCCGGACCTCGGCCTCGTCCAGGTCGTCGGTCAGCAGCAGGGTCCGGGCGGCGGCGAGCCGGGGCAGGATCAGGGCGCCCGCGCCGCCGTCCAGGGTGAAGACCCGATGGGCCAGCGCCCGGGCGGTGGGCAGGTCCGCCCCGCGCAGGGCCAGCCGCCAGGCGCGCGCCGCGGCCTGCACCGGGCAGGTGGGGTCGTCGGGCAGCGGCGGGATTCCGTCCGGGACCAGATCGGTGTCGTCCTGCCCGTCGGATTCGGTGAGCCAGAACAGCCCGGCCAGCGCCCCCCGTTCCTCGCCGTCGGTCGAGGGCAGCACGTCGAGGATCGCGCGGCGCAGCGCCTTGTCGTCACCGCGGGAGAGTCCGAGGTCGGCGGCGCGCGCCCGGATCCGGCCGGGCCCGCCGTCCCCGGTGCGGATGATCTCCGCCAGCCGGCGGCCCGCGGCCTCGGGGGCGGCGAGCACTTCGATGGCGGCGAGTTCGAGGCCCAGCTGGGCGCGTGGCGGTGGGTCCAGCGGCTCCTCCAGCGCCCGGGACAGACAGGCGATCGCCTGGGCGGTCCGGCCCGCGCGCAGTGCGGCGGCGCAGGTGCGGCGCAGCACGGGGATCACCCAGGGCTCGTCGACCGGGCGGGCGGCGAGCAGCAGCCGGGCGATGTCCTCGTCGGCCACGGCCGCCCGGTAGGCCAACTCGGCGGCGCGGGCGTGGAGTTCGGCCCGCTCGTCGCCGGGCATCTCGGCGAGGATCCAGCTGCGCGCCTCGGGCCGGCTCAGCCGGAGCCCGGTCCCGGAGGCGATGGCGAGCCCGCTCTCCTGGAGCGCTTCGGGCAGTCCGGGCTCGCTCGCGGCGCCGGGGCCGGCGAGCGCGTACAGCAGGGGCAGATCCAGCAGATCGCCGCAGACGGCGAGCGCGCGGACGAGCGCGACGGCCGTGTCGGACAGCCCTCCGAGCACCCGGACAGTGTGTTCACCGCCCACGGCATCGCTGATGGTGGACAGTTCCGGCACCCGCCCGGCGACCGGCGCGTAGCCGTGTTTGGTGAAGCGGCGCAGTGCCTCGGACAGCACCTCGGGGTTGCCCGCGCTCGCCTCCAGGGCCGCGGAGATGAAGGCGTTGTCGCCGGGGCGGCCGCAGATCAGCGCGACCGTGGCGGCCACGTCGCGCGGGGCGAGCGGGGCCAGTTCGCATTCGAGGGTGATCACCTGCTGCGGCGCGGTGGACAGCGGGCACGCGCCGGGGCGGAGCCGGCCGGTGCCGCTCACCAGCAGCACGATCAGGGCGTCGGGCAGCCGCCGTATCAGCGCCCCGAACCAGCGCAGCGAGGCCGGGTCCAGCCATTCCACATCGTCGACGGCCAGCAGTGTGGGCCGCTCCCGGGCGGTCCGCAGCAACTCGGTCAGTCCCGGTAAGCGGCTCTCGGGCCCCCGTCCGGTCAGGGCCTTCATCGAGCCCTCGGTGAGTCCGTCCATCGGGGCGAGCAGCTGTCCCACCGCGCCGTAGCGCACTTGCCGCTCGCCGGGGGTCGCCTTGGCGCGCAGCACGCGGAAGCCCTGGTCCTCGGCCAGCCGGGCGGCGAGGTTCAGCAGGCGGTTCTGTCCGTAACCGGGCCTGCCGATCAGTGTCACCACCGAGGAACGGCCCCGGCCGAGATCGGCGACGGTCTGGGCAAGCATGGCCTGCTCTCGTTCACGGCCGGGGAACGGGAGCCCGTTGAGCTGCATAGTGTGACTATATGCCTGGGCTGGGGCGTGAACCTGTCACCGAACCGCCGTGCGCGCGTCAGCGTCGGCCGCGTGAGGCGAAGACCCACGCGGGGGCCTGTGGATCGGGAAGGCTCGGGGAGTTCAGCACCGAGGCGAGCTCCCCGCGCTGCCCGACACTCAGCTTCCGGTAGACGCTGGTGAGATGGGTCTCCACGGTGCGTACGGTGACGAAAAGCGACTCGGCGATCTCACGGTTGCCCGCCCCGCGCGAGGCCATCTGGGCCACCTTGCGCTCGGTGCCGGTGAGCAGGTCGACCGGTGAGGCGGTGATCTCGCGCATCCGGCCGCCCGCGGCCACCAGCCGGCTGCGGGCGTCCCTGGCGAGCGCGAGCGCGCCGCAGCCCTGCGCGAGGTCGACGGCCGAGCGCAGCCGCTCCCTGGCCTCGCGCGGCCGCCCCGCGTCCAGCAGCGCCCCGCCGAGCAGGAACTCGGCCCGGGCGTACTCGGAGCGGGCGGGCGACCCGGAGAAGTGCTCGACCGCCTCGGTGAGTTGGGCGATACCCTCCTCGCCGGGAGTGGTCACCCCGCGGGC
Organism: Streptomyces sp. NPDC059455; assembly: GCF_042750115.1. Lineage (NCBI taxonomy): Bacteria > Bacillati > Actinomycetota > Actinomycetes > Kitasatosporales > Streptomycetaceae > Streptomyces > Streptomyces sp. NPDC059455. The sequence goes on along the minus strand of NZ_JBHYVB010000226.1, from coordinate 10,345 downwards.
GAGGGCGGCGAGCCCGAAGGCGCGCGGGGTGCTCCAGCGGCGGGCCAGCTCGGTGCCGTGCTCGACCAGGTCCCGCGCCTCGTCCGCCCGCTTCTCCGCCGCGAGCAGACAGGCCGCCTCGGTCCACCAGGGCAGGAACACCGGGTTGGCGAAGCCGGACTCCTCCAGGGAGGCGCCGCAGTCGAGCAGCAGCCGCAGCGCGGTGGCGCTGTCGCCGAGCGCCCAGCGGGCCCGGGCGCGGGCCATGAGATACGAGTGGTACTCCATGACGAACCCGTCCAGGTTCGGCCGGGTGACGGCGGCCAGCAGCTCCTCGGCCCGCTCCGGTTCGCCCCGGTCGATCAGGATCGTCGCGAGCGCGGTCTGCGGCATGGTCACATTGGCGCTCCAGCGCTCCTCGCTGATGATCTCGACGGCGGTCTGGGCGTCGGCGAGGGCGTCGGGGATGGCGCCGACACCGTGCAGCAGCTGGGCGCGGTAGGACAGGGTGATCACATACGACCAGACCGCGGCGTTGTCCTGGCCGTGGCGCAGCGCGTGCTCCAGGGTCTCCATCGCCTCCTCGATCTCGTCGGCCAGGCCGAGGGTGAACGCCGAGAAGAGCAGCGACCAGTTGTCGAGCCGGTCCGGGGAGCTCAGCGCGCGGCGGGCCTGCCCCACCGCCCGCCGCACCGAGCGGCCCTCCATCGCGGACAGGACCGTCATCATGGCGAGCATCTGGCGCTGGGCGGGGGTGTCCCCGGCGGGTTCGGGAATCCGCGTGAAGCGCTCCCGGACCGTGTGGATCGTGGCCTTCTCGTCGGATCCGCTGATCAGCAGCGTCGATTGGACGAGGGTGCGCAGCTCGCGGTCGCGCGGATCGGGGTCGGGCCCCAGCTCGGCCTCGAGCTCGTCGAGCACCTCGCTGAGCACCCGTACGGCGGCCGGTGACTGCTGGACGGTGAGGCAGGTGAGGCCGAACTGCACGGCGATGGGCGCCTTGGTGCGGATGTCGGTGGCCAGCGCGAGCGCCCGCTTGAGCAGGCGGATGGCCTCGGCGGGGTTGATCTCCGCGAGCGCCTTGGCGAGCGGGACATGCGCCGACAGGCTGTCCGGCTCCGCCTCCAGGACCCGGTAGAGATAGCGGGCGGCGGCCTCCGGGGCACCGCGGTGCTCGGCCTGGGCGGCGGCCTCCCGGAGCACCCAGCCCATCCACGGCTGGGGGGTGCCGGGCACCAGCAGCACCTGGTTGGCGACCTCCTCGGCGGGCCGTCCGGCGTCGCTCAGCAGCAGGGCCGCCCTGGCGCGCAACTCGGCCAGCCGCTCCGCCCCGGCGGCCTCCAGCACCGCGGAGCGCACCACGTCATGGGCCAGGTCCGCCCGGTCAGGTGCCATCACATCGGCCTCGCGCAGCTGCTCCACGGCCTCCGCGACGCGGGCGGCGGGCACTCCGGCCAGCGCGCCGATGTGCTCCGCGTCCTCCTCGCCGAGCACCGCGATGGCGGTGGCCACGTCCCGGACCCAGCCGGGCCGGGCGTCGAAGAGGGCGCGCACGGACAGGGCGACCACGTAACTCCCGACTTCGGCGATCTCGCGGATGCCGGTCTCGTCGGGCGCCACGCCCTTGGCCCGCAGCTCGCGCAGCAGCCGGGTGACGGTCAGCGGGTTGGGGGGCCCGCGCGGGGGGGCCGCGCGCCGCCCAGGGGGGGCGCGGGGGGGGGGGCGTAACAATTGTGGGGCTTGTTGAACAGAGAGGCGGGGTCAGC
>NZ_JBHYVB010000226.1:0-8590 GCF_042750115.1 Streptomyces sp. NPDC059455 | reverse complement strand
CGCTGCGCCCCCCGCCGGGCCCCTCCGGGGGGGGTGGTCGCGGGGGGGCCCCCGGCGTGGGGGGGCCCCACCGGTGGGCCAGGGAGGGCGCGACGGGGGCGGCGAAGACCTGGTGGGCCATTTCGGCCACTTCGGCGTCGGTCAGCGGGTCGAGGCGGATCACCGCGGAGCGCGGCTGGGCGAGGATGTCCGCCAGGGCCGCGGGGGCGACCGGTTCCTCCTCGCTGCGCTGGGCGAGCACCACCAGCAGCGGCAGCTGGTCGGCCCGGCGCAGCAGGAAGTCGATCCAGCGCAGGGAGCGCTCATCGCACCAGTGGACATCGTCCAGGACGAGCACGAGGGGGCCCTGGGTCATCAGGTTGGCGGCGAGCCAGTACAGGCCGTGCAGCACCGGGTAGACGCTGGCGGCCGTGGGCGGCCCCTCCTCGCCGGGGCGGGGGCTGAGCGCGGGGAGGGCGCGGCGGGCGCTGCCGCGCAGCAGCGGGGAGTCCTGGGCGTCCTCGGCCGAGAGTCCGAGGCTTCCGAAGAGGGCGCGTACGCCGCCGTATCCGGCGCCGGCCACCACTTCACCGCAGGCACCGTAGAGCACGGTCATCTTCCGGCAGGCGTCGCTGTCGAGGAAGGCGCGCAGCAGGCTGGTCTTGCCGATTCCGGCCGGACCGGACAGAACCACCAGACCGGAGCGGGCGCTGTGGGCGGCCTCCGCGTGGGCGGTCAGCGCGGCGAGTTCGGCGGTGCGTCCGATCAGCGCGCCGGGTAAACCGGAATCCGTTTTCCGGTCCACCACGCAGCCTCCTCGAGCCACAGAATGCGAAGAATTTCGGAAAGGTGTGCTGCTGACGCGATCAGCAGATTACACGAGCGCAATGACGACGATCAATCCCGATCAGTCGTCAGGCAATCCCGATCGGTCATCCCGTCCGGAGTCCGATCGGTGAAGTCCGGACCCCGATCGGCCGGGCCCGGAACGCGATCAGCGAAGCCCGGAGACAGAAGGCGTGGTGAGGGCGTTCACCTTCCCGTCTCCGGGCCGTTCGGTATCACTGTGTGGGTACGAGACGTGAAGTCGTCTATTGGCATCTCCCTTCGTCGGCAAACGATCACGGGGTCATTCGGGCCGCTTCCAGGGCGGCCTCCAGGGCGATGGCAGGCGGGTGGAGCTCGAACCAGACGACCTTGCCCGCCGCCGTGCGGATGGAGCCCCAGCAGCAGGAGAGCAGATCCAGCAGGTGGAGTCCGCGCCCGCCCTCGTCATCGCCGCACGCCCGGCGCACCCGGGGCTGCCCGGGGGCCTCGTCCGCCACCTCGCAGCGGAAGGCGCGGTCGACGGAGCACAGGGAGAGCGTCAGGCGGATCGGCCCGCCCGCATGCCGCAAAGCATTGGTGACCAGCTCACTGACGAGCAGTTCGGCGTCGTCGGCGAAGTCGTGCAGCGTCCACGCCGACAGCTGGGCGAGCGCCAGCCGCCGGGCCGTCGGCACCGAGGACGGCTCGGAGGGAAGCAGCCAGGACGTCCCACCGCTGGTGGCGGGAGGCGCCGTGTCGGGGCGGCGCGCGGTGCTCATCGGGGAGCCGTTCGCGAGGGTTGCGGCGTTCACGGTGAGAGGTCGGGGCTGGTCCGGGGGGCGGGGATGGCGCGCCCGTCGGGAAGGATTTCACCCGTGTCCGCGAAGATCACCACTCCGTTGCAGAGCAGGCTCCATCCCTGCTCCGGGTGGGACGCCACCGGGCGCGCCGAATCGTGATCCGGCGCGTCGGCGGGTGGACATTGGGGTTGGTGGAGGCACATGGTCCGAACCTTCGATCTTCCGCCATAGGAGGCGGCGGAACTCACCGAGGCCACCATTTTGGCCGGGCGCGGCCGGACACGGCGAGGGGAGATATCCCCGCATCGGTACCCGTCTCGCTCCCCTCCCCCGCCGGGGCGGTCACGGCCGGGCGACCGCCGCTCACCATCGGTGAACGCGCCCGCCGACCGCCCCGGGGTGGGTGCGGCGGCCCCCGGCCCGGGCATAGCCTGAAAACAGGGCTTCGGGTCCGTGCGGGCACAGGTCCCGTCCGCCCGAGGCCGGTGCGAGGCATCGATGGGTGCGGTGGCGACAGGCACCCCGACCGGGCGGCAGACAGTCAGGCTGCCGGCCGAGGTGACGAGTTTCGTGGGACGTCGGCAGGAGGCGGCCGAGGTCAAGCGGATGCTGTCCGCGTCCCGCCTGGTCACTCTGACCGGGGTCGGCGGGGTCGGGAAGACCCGGCTGGCGCTGCGGGTCGCGGACGAGGCGCGCCGGGCCTTCCCCGACGGGGTCTGGCTGGCCGAACTCGCCGAGCTGGACAACCCCACGCTGCTCGCCCAGGGCGTCACCGAGGCGCTGGAGATACGCGACCATTCCTCCCGCCCGGCGATGGACATCCTCGTCGACCATCTGCGGGACCGGCAGGCCCTGATCGTCCTCGACAACTGCGAACACCTGCTGGAGGAGTGCGCCCGGCTCGCCGACCGGCTGCTGCGCGCGGCCCCCCGGCTGCGGCTCCTGACCACCAGCCGTCAGGCGCTGGGCACCGCCGGTGAGCAGAGCCTGGCCGTCCCCACCCTGGGGCTGCCGGACCCCGAGGGTCCACGGCCCTCCCTCGCGACGCTCGCGCGGTGCGATGCGGTACGGCTGTTCGTCGAGCGGGCCGCGGCCATCGTTCCCGGATTCCAGCTCGACGAGGACAACCGGGACGCGGTCGAGCTGATCTGCCGCCGGCTGGACGGCATCCCGCTGGGCATCGAGCTCGCGGTCGTACGGCTGCGCGCCCTGTCCGTGCGGCAGCTGCTGGACCGGCTGGACGACCGGTTCCGGCTGCTCACCACCGGCTCCCGGACGGTTCTCCCCCGCCATCAGACGCTGCGGGCGCTGATCGACTGGAGCCATGAGTTGTGCACTGAGCGGGAGCGGCTGCTGTGGGCCCGGGTCTCGGTGTTCGCCGGAAGCCTGGACCTGGAGGCGGCCGAGGCGGTCTGCTCGGGCGAGGGCATCGACCGCGAGGAGATCCTGGACCTGGTGGCCGAGCTGGTGGACAAGTCGGTGCTGCTCAGGGAGGAGCACCGGACGTCGGTGCGCTACCGGATGCTGGACACGCTGCGCGAATACGGCCATGAGCGGCTGGCCGCCTCCGGGGAGGAGGCCGTACGGCTGCGGCGCCATCGCGACTACTACCGCGGGCTCGCCGCGGACGCGCGGGCGGCGCTCTTCGGACCGGCCCAGGTGCAGTGGTTCACCCGGCTCCATCTGGAGCACGCCAATCTGCGCACCGCCCTGGAGAGCTGCCTGGCCGAGCCCGGGCAGACCGTCTGCGGTCTGGACATGGCCGCCGACCTGCTCTACCACTGGATCACCAGCTACTACCTCGGCGAGGGCCGCCGCTGGCTGGACCAGGCCCTGGCGGTGTGCGCCGAACCCACCGGGGCACGGGCGCGGGCCCTGTGGACCGACAGCTGGCTGGCCATCATCCAGTCCGACACCGACGCCGCCGCGGCCATGCTCGAGGAGAGCCGGTCCATCGGGACCCGGCTGGGCCTGGACCCCGTGCTCGCCTACACCGCGCTCTACTCCGGCATGGTCGCCATGTACCGGGGCGAGACCCGGTCCGCGATCGCGCTCTACGAGGAGGCCGTGTCCCGCCATCGCGCGATCGGCGATCCGGTGGGGCTGGCCCTGGCGCTCATCCGGCTCTCGCTCGCGCACTCCTTCATCGGCGATTCAACGGGCGCGATCGCCCTGGGCGAGGAGTCGCTGGAGGTGTGCGACGCGTACGGGGAGGGCTGGCACCGGGCCTACACGATGATGGCGCTCGGCGTGGACGTCTGGCGCCAGGGCGACACCTCCAGGGCGGCCGCCCTGGAGAAGGAGAGCCTCACGTTCAACCGCTCGCTGGACGACCCACTGGGCGTCGGGGTCAACCTCGAGGTGCTGGCCTGGATCGCGGCAACCGAACAGGACCACCCGCGGGCGGCCAGGCTGCTGGGCGCCCTGGGGACCCTCTGGCACGCCATCGGCGCCCCGCTCTCCGGCTACGGGCACCTCGTCCACTACCACGAGGAGTGCGAGGCGGCGGTGCGGCGGGCCCTGGGCAAACCGGCCTTCAACGCGGCGTGCAAACAGGGCGCCCGGCTGTCCTACGCGGAGGCGCTGGAGTACGCGCTGGAGGACGAACTGCCCAGCGGGGAGACGGCGGCGGGCGGACGGCCGTCGCCGCTGACGCCCCGGGAGTCCGAAATCGCGAAGCTGGTCGCGCAGGGGCTCAGCAACAAGGAGATCGCCTCGTCCCTGGTCATCGCCCAGCGCACGGCCGAGGGCCATATCGAGCACATTTTGAGCAAGCTGGGTTTCACCTCGCGTGCGCAGGTGGCGGTCTGGGTAGCGGAACAGCACCGCACCACCGAGGCCGATGGCGAACGCCCGCCGGAGGATACGGTCTGAAGGCCGCGCGACATTCTCAAGGGGCAAGAGGCGGAATTCTATTCGAAGACCGGAGCATGTGTCCCGGAAGTCTTCACAACCCCCACGAAAATCCTCGCCCGCCCCGGCTTCGAGAGATCATGCGTCAGGCTCGAGGGACGAGCCGCAACGGCCGTGTCAGTGCGTCGACGCGGGCCATGCGACCGAGGAGGTCCCGCCGTGACTGTTGCCGCAGTCGGCAATACCGGTGATGCCATGGAGCTTTTCCGTGGCACCGCCCACAGCCCGTCGTTCTTCGCGCTCAACCGCGCCGGGGTCACGGGTGGCGGACAGGAGCTCGTGGACTTCTGCATCCCCTGCAACCCGTACTTCCCCACCCCCGCGATGTTCGCCGTGATGGCGGTCAGGCTGCGGGACATCCTCACCCACTACCCGAGCTCCGCGGAGACCATCACCGCCGAACTGGCCGATGTGCTCGGGCTGCAGCCGCAGACCATGGCGATGGGCAACGGCTCGACCGAGCTCATCACCTGGATCGACCATCTGCTGGTGAAGGAAAGCCTGGCGGTGCCGATTCCCACCTTCGGCCGCTGGACCGACCAGCCGATGGAGACCGGCAAACGGGTCGATATGTTCCAGCTCCCGGAAATGAGCGGATTCGCACTCGACCCCAACGCCTTCGTCAACTTCGTACGCTCCCGGGGCTCCCGGGTCGCCGTGATCTGCAATCCCAACAACCCCGACGGCGGGCTGGTGTCCCGCCAGGCCCTCATCGGCATCATGGACGCCCTGGCCGACCTCGACCTGATCGTGATCGACGAGTCCTTCCTGGAGTTCGCGGACGCCGAGGCGTATCCGAGCGTCGTGGACGAGGCCATCCTGCGCCCGAATGTGATCGTGCTGCGCAGCCTCGGCAAGAACTTCGGGCTGCACGGGGTGCGCTTCGGCTATCTGGTGGCCAATCCGTCGCTCGCCGTGCAGATCCGCTCCCGGCTGCCGAAGTGGAACCTCAACTCCTTCGCCGAGGTCATCGTCTTCATGCTGAAGCGGTACCGGCAGGAGTACGTGGAGAGCCTGCGCATGCTCAGCCACGACCGGCAGCAGATGACCACCCAGCTGGCCGGACTGCCCGGGATGACGGTCTACCCCTCCCAGGGCAACTTCGTCTTCGTCAAGCTGCCGGCCGGGACGGACGGCGGCTGGGTCCGTGACCAACTGCTGTCCCAGCACGGTGTGCTGGTGCGCGAATGCGGCAACAAGCTGGGCAGCAGCAGCCAGTTCATGCGGTTGGTGGTGCGTTCCCAGCCGGATGTGCAGCGGCTGCTGACCGGGCTGAGCACGGTGCTGTACGGGACGTCCTTCTACGCTCCGCAAGTCAGCTGGGACCAGCAGCAGTCGCTGCCCTCGGGGTACGCGGGGTCCTCGGGATACGCGGGGTCCTCAGGGGCCATGGGGGCCCTGGGGTCCGCACCCTCGCAGGCGCAGTTCATGGACTACTCCTACCAGCAGCCGCCCCAGCTGCCCGCGGCGCCGATGGCGCAGGAGCCCCAGCCGATGTACTCCGCGGCCGCCCTCCCGGCCCCGCAGGGCGTCGCCGGCGACCCGTACGGACAAGCGTCCTTCGCGGGCGCGGGCACGGGTGCCTCGCCGGGGTACGTCCAGCAGCAGCCGCTGCCGGAGCTGTCGCCCGCGTATGTCGCCACGCCCCCGGCCCAGCCGCCCCTGTACCAGGCCCCGGCCGCGCTGCCGCAGCCCCAGATGGTCCAGGCCGCGCAGCCGCAGATTCCGCAGCAGGTGCCCGCGCAGCTGTTCCAGGCCCCGCAGTTGCAGCCGGCCCAGGGCCAGGCGCCGCAGGTCCAGGCGCCGTTGATGCAGATGGCGCCCCAGCCGCAGAGCGCGCCGTACCAGGGCGCCCAGGCGCAGACCCCCCAGATGCCGATGGCCCAGGTCCAGGGTCTCCAGGGGCAGGGGACGGCGGCGTACGTCCAGACCCGGCCCGAGGAGACGACGATCGACCAGATCCCGGTCTACGGGCAGCAGGACACGGGAATACCCGAGCCGACGCCGATGGAGCGGACGCAGGCCATGACCTACGACCCCGCCGAGCTGAAGGCCGCGGCGGCGGCAGCGGCGGTCGTTCCCCTCAGCGAGCAGGACGACGACCCGACCGGCCAGACCCCGGCGCTGCAGCGCTATCCGCGCCCCGCGGCGTACCTCCAGGACGACTCGACGGCATGACCGGGCCCCGGCGCCGAGGTCATGACCGACGCATCCGTTCGTCGCCCGGCCAGGCCGGGGAGACCCCGGCCGCCGCGCAGATCGCGATGTGCAGCAGCAGGGGATGGGTGTACGGCTCCCCGTCGCCCGGCCAGTGCACCACACCGGGCTCCTCCCTCCCCGTGGGGCCGGTCCGCCGCCCGGGCGGGCCGGTCACCATGGCGCCGGCCGCGTAGACGGCCGGTGCGGGCCAGTCGACCCCGACGTCCGAATGGGGCGGCACGATCCACCACCAGCACCCGGCGCCGGTGAGCACACATCCCGCCCGGGGCAGCAGGGCCATCACCCCGGGGCCGTGCCGCTCGGCGATCCCCACCGCGTCGTAGGCCCGGTCCGTCCGCAGCGCCGAAGGCAGTTGAAGGCGGTGGCGGCCGGACACCGCACGGAATCCCCGCCGGCCGAACCGGCCGCGGACGAGGCCGGTCAGCGCACCGGCGAAGGCGTACGTCATCTAGGGGCACTTCACAGAGGTCGGGCCGATGGTGCCTGCGGTCGCCGCGGCGGAGCGCGGTAACGGGATCATGCCGCAACTATGCGCATCGCCGGGGACACTTGGCAAGCGTCACTCTGAATTGTGCAGAGTCGTCAGTGCAATGTGTCCGTTCCGCACTGGCCATGGCACACTGCGAACATCAGCGCTGGGGAGGTCAGGGAGGGATTCAGGTGAGCGAACCGCGGTCGGCGCCGACCGTGGGTCAGGTCGTCCTCGGCAAGAGGCTGCAGGATCTGCGGGAGAAGGCGGGGTTCAAGCGGGACGAGGCGGCCAAAGTGCTGCGGGTGGCGCCGGCCACCATCCGCCGCATGGAGACCGCCGAGGTCGCGCTGAAGGTCCCGTATGTGCAGATGCTGCTGGACACCTACGGGATCACCGGTGAGGAGCTCGACTCGTTCATCACCCTGACCGAGGAGGCCAACAAGCCCGGCTGGTGGCAACGGTTCCACGACATCCTGCCGGACTGGTTCAGCGTCCACGTGAGCCTGGAGGGCGCGGCCGAGATGATCCGGGCGTACGAGCCGCACTTCGTGCCCGGACTGCTCCAGACCGAGGACTACGCCCGCGCGGTCATGCAGACCGGCGCGGTCGGCCAGGCCGGTCCCCGGCAGGCGGAGCGCCATGTGGCGCTGCGCATGGAGCGGCAGGGCCTGCTCACCCGGCGGGATCCGCCCCGGCTGTGGGTGGTGATGGACGAGACGGTGCTGCGCCGGCGGGTGGGTTCGGCGGCGGTGATGCGACAGCAGGTCGACCGGCTGCTGGAGGCCGTGGAGATGCCGCACATCACGCTGCAGATCTCGGAGTTCTCCTCCGGGCACCATCCGGGCACCTATGGGCCGTTCGTCCTCTTCCGCTTCGCTGTACCCGAACTGTCGGACTTGGTCTACGTCGAGTACCTGACCGGCGCCGTCTATCTGGATGAGCGCATCGAGGTGGCCTCCCATCTGGAGGCCATGGACCGCATGGCGGCCCAGGCGGCAACCGCACAACGCACAAAGGAAATCCTGCGGGATTTCCGCAAGGAGGTCTGATCGGAATGGATCGCATTCACAACGGCATGCGCGCGAGCGACCTCGGCAGCGAGGGCTGGCAGAAGCCGTGGAGCGGCGACAACTGCGTCGAAGCCATGAAGCTGGACGACGGCCGGGTCGCGATCCGCCAGTCGACCGATCCGGACGGTCCGGCGCTGATCTACACCCGCAGCGAGATCATCGCGTTCGTCCAGGGCGCCAAGGCGGGCGAGGCGGACTTCCTCGTCTGCTGACGCGGCCCCCGCGCGCCGCCCCGCCCCGCCCGGGGGGGCGGCGGGCGGGGGGGCGGCGGGGGTGGGGGGGGGGTGGCGGCGGCCCCGCCTCAGCGCCCCCCCGCACAGGGGGGAGGC
>NZ_JBHYVB010000225.1:4549-17571 GCF_042750115.1 Streptomyces sp. NPDC059455 | reverse complement strand
GAGAGCGGCGCGCTGTCCCCCCCCCGCCCCGTCCCACACCTGGGGCACCGCCCCAGACCCCGCTCCTCAATCTCCCCCAGCTACCGCTGGGAGGTGCCCCCTGGAGGGGCTGGAAGGCGAGGCTGGCTGGAAGGCGGGGCTTCGCCCCAGAACCCCGGGGGTCCAGGGGCGGAGCCCCCGCCACGCGGCGGAGCCGCATATCGGTGTCGCGCCCACGGCCTCAGCCGCGGCCCCGCCGTACGGTCTTGCGGCGGTTGGCGACGGCGAACAGCACGGCCGCGCCGGTGGCCAGGACGGCGGCGCCGCCGATGGCCATGGGGCCGGTGGATCCGTCGCCACCGGTCTCGGCGAGGCGCTGCCCGTCGGCGGCGCTTCCGTCCTGCGGGTCCGGCGAGTCCTGCGAGCCCTCCGGCCCGGTGCTCGCGGCCATGACCTCGGCGCTCTTGGCCTCGGGCTGGTTCGCTTCCGTGCCCTTCTCGTCCGCCGCCTTCGGCTGATGGTTGGCCTCGGCGCCGCTGTCACCGCCGTGGCCGTGGTGATCGACCGTGGACTTCTCGGCGCCCTTCGCTATCTGGGCGTCATCGGGCGCGGCGGCGGTGGGTGCGGAATCCGCCTTCGTCCCGGCTCCCTCGGCCGTGGCGGCCCCTCCGCCGAAGGTCACGTCCGAGCAGGTGTAGAACGCCTCCGGGCTGTCCGAGCGCTGCCAGACGCTGTAGATCAGATGGCGGCCGGACTTGCCCGGCACCTTCCCCGAGAAGACGTAACTCCCGTCCCGCAGGGTGGGGTCGGTGACCTTGGCGAACGGCTCCGCCTCCAGATCCGCCCAGGTCAGCGGCTTCGTCGGGTCGTAGCCGTCCTTGGTGATGTACAGCTCGAAGCTGCCCCGGTGGGGTGCGGTGGCCCGGTACGCGAAGGTGTGCTCACCGGCCGTCATGGCGGTGGCGGGCCAGTCGGCGCGCGGCAGGTCCAGGCCCTTGTACTTGTCGCGGCCCGCGCTGCACAGCTTTCCGTCCGGGATGATCTCCTTGTGGCGCCCGGCGGCGTCCGGGATGTTGACCTCGTTCCAGTCGTAGAGCGCCTGGGTGCCGCCCGCCTGGACGGCCGCCTTGCAGGCCGCCGAGTCCGGGCTCTCCGGCCCCTCCGCGAAACACGCCGACACCCGGCTGACCGGGTCCGTCATCGAACCGTGCGCGGAGGCCGGGTCCGCGCTCAGCGCGGTGAGGGCGAGCGGCACCATGCCGAGCACGGCGATGCGGGCGGTTCTGCGGCGAACGGTCGCACGAGCGGTCATCGTCGGGGACTCCTTCGGTGGGGGGTGACGCGCGGTGGGGGGTGACGCGCAGCACGCTAGCCCCGCTCACGGGCCTGCCCGCCGGTCTTATGGCGCCGTTAAGGAGCAGCTCAGGCGCAGCTGAGACTGGACGGGGCACGGGGGTACCCGAGGTGATCCACCTGAGGTGATCGCCGATGGTTGCGAGGGGCCGGTGGCGTGGCAGGGTGACACATATGACCGGTACGAACTCGCCCCGCGCCACGGGTGCCTCCCGCGCCTCCCGTGTCTCCCGCCCGTCGGCCCGCGAGCTGATCGAGGCCATCGTCGACCCCGGCAGCTGGCACGGCTGGGACGAACCGGTGGAGATCACGACGGACGACCCCGAGTACCGGGCCGACCTGGAGCGGGCGCGGGAGCGCACCGGGCTGGACGAGTCGGTCATCACCGGTGAGGGCCGCATCGAGGGGCGCAGGGTGGCACTGGTCGCCTGCGAGTTCCGCTTCCTGGCCGGTTCGATAGGGGTGGCCGCGGGGGAGCGGCTGGTACGGGCCGTGGAACGGGCCACGGCGGAGCGGCTGCCGCTGCTGGCGGCACCGGCGTCGGGCGGCACCCGGATGCAGGAGGGCACGGTCGCGTTCCTGCAGATGGTGAAGGTGGCCGCGGCGATCACGGACCACAAGGCCGCGGGCCTGCCGTACCTCGTCCACCTCCGCCACCCCACCACCGGCGGCGTCCTCGCCTCCTGGGGCTCCCTGGGCCACGTCACCGCCGCCGAGCCGGGCGCCCTCATCGGCTTCATGGGCCCACGGGTGCACGAGGCCCTGTACGGGGAGGAGTTCCCGCCCGGCGTCCAGAACGCCGAGAACCTGATGAACCACGGCCTGATCGACGCGGTCCTCCCACTGAGCCGCCTGTCGGGCGTGGCGGCCCGAGTGCTGAGGGTTCTCTGCGCGGGCGACGCGGTGCCCGGGGTGGCCCCGGCCTCCCTGCCCGCAACGGTGGGCGCCGGGGCCGCCGCCGGGCCCACGGCCGAGGTGGGCCCTGGCGCGCCGAGTGATGCCCCCGGCGGGACGCCGGGGCGGGGCGGCGGTTCGTCGGCCAGGGGCGGCCCGTCCGCCGCATCCGGTAATGGGCATGGCGGCGCCGAGGCCGCGGAGGCGAAGGGAACGGCCGCACACGGCGAGGTGGCTGGGGGCCGGTGGGACGCGGAGGCCGGGCCCCCGTCGGCCGCCCCCGGACACGTTGCGCCTGGCGGGTGCGGTGCCGAGCGGGGCGCGGGGGGCGCCGCCACGGCGGAGGCGGCCGGACCCGCTGGGGATGTGTCGGCTGCCCACGATCAGGCCGCGCTCGCCGCCTCCGCCGGGGTCAGCGGGGCGCCCGAGGGTGTGGAGGGCGGGGCCCCGGCCCCCGCCGTCGGTGCCGGGCCGGAGTCGGGGGAGCCCGGGCGGCGTGGGGATGCCGCGCCCGGGTCCGCCCCGGTGGCCGCCCCTGGCCAGACGGGGAGCGGCGCCTCCACTGAGCCCGTCCCCGGCCCTGGCGTGCCCGGCGGGGCACCGGAGGCGCCGGGCGGCTCCATGACATCCGCACCCGGGGCACCCGACGACACGGAGGTGGGGGCAGCCGTGCCGTCCGCGGAAGTGTCGATACGGGCTTCCCGGCGGGTGGAGCGGCCCGGGGTGCGGGATCTGTTGCGGGTGGCCGCCGAGGATGTGAGTCCGCTCAGCGGGACGGGGGCCGGGGAGCACGATCCCGGGTTGTTGCTCGCGCTCGCCCGGGTCGGGGGGACGCCCTGCGTCGTTCTCGGGCACAACCGGCGCAGTGCCCGTAAGGGCGAGACCGCCGAGGGGCCGGGGGAGGGGCAGGCGCTGGGACCGGCCGGGTTGCGGACCGCTCGGCGCGGGATGCGGATCGCCGCCGAGCTCGGGCTGCCGCTGCTCACCGTCATCGACACCGCGGGCGCCGCGCTCAGCCGCGAGGCGGAGGAGGGCGGGCTCGCGGCGGAGATAGCGCGGTGTCTCGCCGACATGGTGACCCTGCCCGCGCCCACCCTCTGTCTGCTGCTCGGCCAGGGCGCCGGTGGCGCCGCGCTCGCGCTGCTGCCCGCCGACCGGGTCGTGGCGGCGCGCCACGCCTGGCTGTCGCCGCTGCCGCCCGAGGGCGCGTCCGCGATCCTCCACCGCACCACGGAGCGGGCCTACGAGGTCGCCGCCCGTCAAGGCGTACGTTCCGCCGACCTGCTCGCCCAGGGCATCGTCGATCGCATCGTGGAGGAGGACGCGGAGGACGCGGAGGGCTCCGGGGCGCCCGACGCCTTCCTCAGCCGCCTCGGCCGGCTCCTCGGCGCCGAACTCGCCGCCCTCCGTGCCCAGGACCCGGACGAGCGGCTCGCCGCGCGCCGGGTCCGCCATCGCCGTATCGGGCTACCCCGTTGACGCCGAGCGTTGACGATCTTGACGGCTAATCAGGGCCAAACGGGCGGACCGGAACGCCGAATTAGCGGTCTTAGGCATGCCTAACCTAATCTCGGGCCGTGAACGAGAATGATCTCGATGCGGCGTCACGGCCGTTCTCCTCCCCTGCCCTCCATGGCTCCTCGGCGGCCCCGGCCGCCCCCGCCCCGCGGCCGCCTCGGCTCCACCTCCTCGCCCTCAACCCCACCGACTCCGTCACCGAGGGCTTCCTCCCCGCGGCGGCCCGGCTCGGCCTGGCGGTCACCCTCCTCACCGACCAGCCCGAGGCCCATGAGCGCGCCTACGGCCGACGGGAAGAGGATGGCGCCGCCCCGCACCCCTTCCCCGCCCTCGACATCGTCCCCTGTGATGTACGGGACTTCGCCGAGGTCATCAGCCGCATCGCCGCCGACGGCCCCCACCCCCGCGCCGTCTTCACCAACAGCGACCACCTCCAGGCCCAGGCCGCCCTCGCCGCCCAGTACTTCGGCCTCCCGGGCAAGGACTGGCGCGCCGCGCTGCGCACCAAGAACAAGGCCGAGCTGCGCCGTACCCTCGCCGCCGCGGGCCCGGACGTCGCCGACCCCGTCTGGTCCGCCGAACTCGCCACCGGGCAGGACCCCGCCACCCTCGCCGGACTCGACGCGCCCTACCCCTGTGTGGTCAAACCGCGCGAGGGCGTGGCCAGCGAGGACGTCGTCCTCGTCGCCGACGCTGACGAACTCGTCCGGCGCTGCGCCGAGATACGGGAACGGCGGCCGGGCGCGGCCCTGGTCGTGGAGGAGTTCCTCGACGGCGAGCTGCGCACCCTCGAAACCCTCGGCGACGGCCACACCCTCCATGTCCTCGGCGCCTTCCGCACCGAGCTCTCGCCGCCCCCGCACTTCATCGAGGAACGACTGCACCTGCTGCCCGCCCCGCCGCCGCGGCCGCACACCGATCAGGTGCTGGCGCAACTGCGCGCGCTGGGCGTGGGCTTCGGCGTATGCCACACGGAGTACGTCGTCCAGGGGGACCGGGCCCGCCTCATCGAGGTCAACTACCGTGCCATAGGCGACCAGTGCGACCTCGTCCTCGCCGAACTCCTCGGCATCCCCCTCTTCGAGTACATCCTCCGTACACACCTGGGCGAGCCGCTGCCGGACGACCTCGGCGCCCGCACCGACGGCAGGGTTCGCATGGAGTACGTCATGGCCGACCGCGCCGGGCGGCTCGCCTCCGCCCCTCCGGCCAGCGTGACCGAGCGCGACGGCGTACGGCTGGACTACCGGCCGCTGCGCGGCATCGGTGAGGAGCACCCGCTCCACCGCACCAACCGCGACTTCCTCGGCGTACTCCGGGCCACCGGCACCGACCAGGGGCGGATCGACGCGGCGGTGGCGCGGTTCCTCGCGGCTCACCGATGGGAGATCGTGTGACAGCGGAAACAGAGGAAGAGGAGCTTCTCGGACGGGTGCTCGACACGCTCCTCCGAGAGGACGCCTACAAGCTGCGCAGCCACGCCGTCCCGGTGCGGCGCGCCGACGGCGACTGGCTGCGCATCGCGCTCAAGGGGCTCAAGGGGCTCGAGGGGCTCGAGGGGTTCGAGGGGTTCGAGGGGGGCGAAAGCGTGCTGCTGCCGGTGGAACCCGAGGGCTTCCAATGCGACATCCGCACCCGCCGCCCGGCCCGGCTGCTCTGTACGCCCGCGCACGGCGAGCGGGAACCAGCCGCCGCCGAGCAGGCACTGGCCCCGCTGGGTGGCGCCGAGCCTGGCCTGCCCGGCCCCGGTTCCGCTGAGGGCCACCCGGGCTCGGGCGCGCACGCGACGTCGGCCGTACCCGGTCCGGGTGGCTCATCCGGGTGTCCGCCCCGGGTCGTGCTGACCGGGCTCGATGCCGTCCTCGGGCGGCTGCGGGGGGCCGTGCCGGATGAGGACCGGGCGCTCTACGACGTCTTCGTGGGCGAATGCCGGCAGGCGCTCGACGCCATGCGGCTGCATACCCGCGTTCGGCCTCGCGTCGTCGCCGAGTTGGGCGCGCGGTACGGGGAGCGGTGGGGCGGGATGGCCGGGGCCCTCGCGTATGACACGCTCGCCGCCTTCCGCGACCATCCGGTCTATCCGACCAGCCGGGGGCGGTCCTCCTTCAGTGAGGAGCAATTACGCGCCCACGCACCCGAGTTCCACCCCTCCTTTCCGCTGCGCTGGCTCGTTCTCCCGCGCGAGGCGGTGTGCGGGGATCCGGCGCGGCTGCCCGACTGGTGGCCCACGCCCGGGGATCTTGGGCCAGGGCCGAGCGACGGGCAGTTCCTGCTCCCCGTGCATCCGCTCACCCTCGGACCCCCGCTGGAGAACGCCCTCCGCGCGGCCGGGCTCCAAGACGCCGCCCGGCTCGCCGAGCGCCCTCTGCTGGACGTACGGCCCACCCTCTCCATGCGGACCGTGGCCGTCGCCGACGACCTCGCCGACGATCCCCTCGTCCACCTCAAACTGCCCCTCACCACCTCCACCCTGGGGCAGCGCAACCGGCGGTCCGTCAAACCCGGCACCCTGATCGACGGCGAGGTGGCGCAGCGGCTCGTGGAGGCCGTGATCGAGCGCGAGCCGAGGTTCGGCGCCACCGTGCTGCTCGCCGACGAGACCACCCACCTGCACGCCGGACACGAACTGCTCGCCACGCTCGTGCGCCGCTACCCACCCGGCCTGGAGAACGCCACCATCGTGCCGCTGGCCGGGCTGCTCGCCCCCGCCCCGGACGGCACGCTCGTCATCGACGGACTCGCCGAACGCCACTACGGCGGGGACGTCCTCGCCCTGCTGGACGAGTACCTCACGCTGCTGTTCGACTTCCACACCACCCTCTTCGTGTACGGCATCGCGCTGGAGTCCCATCAGCAGAACCTGTCGCTGGTCTTTGCGGACGGCAGCGAGAACGGCGGTGCGGTGCCCCGGCTCCGGCTGCTCATCAAGGACCACGACGGCCCCCGCGTCCACGCGATACGCCTCGCCGCCATGATCGGCGGAGGACCGGCCGCCGATCTGTGCGGATTCGACGACCGCAGGATCCTGACGTCCGGCGACGGGCCGGTGGCCGATGTGTTCACCACCATCACCGTCCACCTCTGCGCCGCCGCCCCCCTCTTCGAGCTCGCCCGCCTCGGCCGGGCCCCGCTCGACACCCTGCTGCGGCGGCTGCGCGGCCGGCTCACCGACGCCGTCGACCGGCTCGCCGTCACCCGGCCCGGCGCGGCCGCCGGGCTGCTGCGCAGACGGGTGTTGGACGCGGACCGGCTGCCGGTCAAGGCGATGGTCACCGCCGGCACCTTGTTCACCAAGGAGCGCTCGGGCGCCTCGGACATCAACAAGCACTACGTCACCGGGCCCAACTATCTGCTGCGGGGAAGCGGCGGATGACCGCCGCGCCCGATCGGCCCGCCGCCCTCGAACCGAACCCCCGAACCCCCGAATCCCCGAATCCCCGAATCCCCGAATCCCGTGCTTCCCTCCGTACCTCTCTCCTCCGCACCCGTTGGAGCCGCCCCATGCCCATGACCTCCTCGCCCGCCGCGACCGTGGCCTCCGCCGACCACGCCACCGCCCACACCCTCCTCAACTGTCTGCTCCGTGAGGTGTCGGGACCGGAGCACCAGACCGTCGTGGCCGATGGATGGCTGCGGCTGAGGCTGCCGCGCTGCGGGGTGCTGCTGCGCGTCGGGCTGCGGCGCACCTCCCTCATCGGGGCGCACCGCTTCACCGGGCCGGTCAGCGAGGAGCGCGACGGCACATGGGCCGAGGTGTCCTGGCGCGGGCTGGCCGAGCGGATCCACCGGGAGCTCCAGCTGCGCACGGGGGTGCGCAACGACGAGTTCCTGGGCCAAGTCGCCTCCAGCCACGCGGGGATGACGGCCGCCTTGGCGGCCCTGGAGGACCGGAGCACCGTGAGTGACAGCGCCGACCGCGCCCAGGACCTCTACCTCGCCTCCGAGCAGTCCCTCCTCTTCGGCCACCGCTTCCACCCCACCCCCAAGGCCCGCACCGGCAGCGCCGACGCCTGGTCGCGGTTCGCCCCCGAGGCCGGGGCGCGCTTCCCGCTGCACCACCTCGCCGTACGCCAGGAGTATGTGCGCGAGGAGTCCGCGCGGCCCGGGGCGCTCGCCGCGCTGGACCGGCAGGGCGCCGTCCCCGAGGGCTACCGGCTGCTGCCCGCGCACCCCTGGCAGTACGCGATGCTGCGCGAGCACCGGCTGCTGCGGGCGGCCATCGCCCGGGGCGAGGTGCTGGACCTCGGGCCGGGCGGTGCGGAGTTCGCGCCGACCGCGTCGGTCCGTACGCTCTACGACGGCCGGGACTTCCTCAAGTTCAGCCTGAACGTGCGGATCACCAACTGCCTGCGCAAGAACGCCGACTACGAGCTGTCCGGCGCCGTCGCCCTGACCCGGCTGCTGGAGCCGGTCACCGCCGATCTCGCCGCCCGCTTCCCCGGCTGTGAGCTGCTGCGCGAACCCGCGTACCGGACGCTGGACCTCGGCGGCAAGGACATCAACGGCGGCGACCGCCAGCTGATCGAGGGCTTCGGGGTGATCGTCCGCGAAGGGCTGGCCGCCCGGCTGCGGCCCGGCCTGACCGCGCTGCTCGCGGCGGCCGTCGCCGATGAGTACCCGACCAGCGGCGCCCAGATCTCCCGGCTCCTCCCCGACGCCGGCCCCGACCGGCTCTCCGCCTGGTGGCAGGCGTATCTGGAGCTGCTCGTACCGCCCGTACTGGCCGCCTACTTCGACCATGGCGTGGTCCTCGAACCCCACCTCCAGAACGTCGTCATCGGCGTCGATCCCGCCGACGGCACCCCGCACCAGGTGCTCTTCCGCGATCTGGAGGGCACCAAGCTGGTGCCCGAGCACCACACCGTCGCGCTCGCCGCGCTGCCCGAGGCGGTGGCCCGCCCGCTGACGTACGAGCGGGAGCGCGGCTGGGACCGGGTGGTGTACTGCCTGCTGGTCAACCACATCGCCGAGATGGTGGCCGCCCTCGCCGACCGCAGTCCGGGGCTGGAGCCCGCGCTGTGGTCGGCGGTCCGCCGGGTGCTGTGCGAGCGCTCGGCGGCCCATGACCACCCGCCCGCGCTGCGCGCCCTGGTGGCGGGCGTACCGCTGCCCGCCAAGGCCAACCTCCTCACCCGCTGGGGCCGTCGGGCCGACCGCCACGCGGGCTATGTCCGTATCGCCAGTCCGCTCGCCTCCGCCCTGCTGTCCGAGGCGGCCCACGTCATGCACCCCGGGAGCAGCCGTTGATCACCTCCGCCGTCCGCACCCTCGCCACGGAGCTCTCCGGCGACGACCTTCCCGCCTACGTCTACGACCTGGCCGCGCTCCGCGCGCACGCGCGGGCCGTACGGGACGCGCTGCCGCCGGGCCTGGAGCTGTACTACGCCGCGAAGGCCAACCCGGCGCCGGCCATCCTCCAGGCCCTCGCGCCCCACGTCACCGGCTATGAGGTCGCCTCCGGCGGTGAGGTGGAGCATGTCCGCGCGGCCGTGCCCGGGGCGCCGCTGGCCTTCGGCGGGCCGGGCAAGACCGAGGGGGAGCTGCGGCGGGCGCTGACGCTGGGCGTGGAACGGTTCCATGTGGAGAGCGAGCAGGAGCTGCGGCTGCTGGCCGGGGCGGCGGAGGACGCGGGGATCGACACCGTGGACGTCCTCCTGCGCGTCAATCTCCCGCTGGCCGGTGAGCGGGCGGACGGTGAAGGGCCGCTCGGCGCGGCACTGGGCGGTGCGGGGTCGCTCGGCGCGGCGCTGGGCGGTGCGGCGCTCGCCATGGGCGGCCGCCCAAGCCCCTTCGGCCTGGACCCCGAGGCCGTGGAGCGCTGCCTCCCCCTGCTCTCCCCGGGCGGCGCGGGCGGCCCCCTCCGGCTGCGCGGCATCCATGCCCACCTCGCCAGCGGTCTCGACGCCCCCGCCCAGGTGGCCGTGGCCGCCGCGATCGCCGACTGGGCGCGGAAGCTGTCCGAACGCCACGGTCTGGGGATCACCGAGGTGAACGTCGGCGGCGGGATGGGCGTGGACTACGCCCACCCCGACCGCCGCTTCGACTGGGCCGCCTACGGCCGGGGCATGGCGGACCTCGCCCTGCGCCATCCCGGTCTCACCCTGCGGATCGAGCCCGGCCGGGCGCTGACCGTCTACTGCGGCTGGTACGTCACCGAGGTGCTGGACATCAAGCACAGCGGCGGCGAGGCGTTCGCGGTGGTGCGCGGCGGCACCCACCACATCCGCACCCCCGCCACCAAACAGCACGACCAGCCCTTCCAGGTGCTCCCCACGGACACCCTGTGGACCCGGCCCTGGGGGCGCCCGGCCGTACGGGACGAGCCGGTCACGCTGGTCGGCCAACTGTGTACCCCCAAGGACGTCCTGGCCGGCCGGATACCGGTCGCGGAGCTACGGGTGGGGGACCGGGTGGCCTTCGCGATGGCGGGTGCGTACGCGTGGAACATCTCGCACCACGAGTTCCTGATGCACCCCCGGCCGGGCTTCCACTACCTGGAGGAGTGAGGACGGAAATCGGTCACTCGGCGGGCCGGGGCTCGCCCCGGTAGGTGCCGAAGGACCACTTGTTGCCCTCCGGGTCGGCGATGGCGAATTCACGGCTGCCGTACGGCTGGTCCTCGATCGGCCGGAGCACCCGCACACCGGCCGCCGTGAGGCGCTCGTACAGCGCGTCGACATGGCCGGTGACGACGTACGCCCCGAAGGTGCCCGGCTCCAGGCACCAGGTCTTGGTCTCCGGGTCGTACGAGCCGAGCATGATGCCCCCGCCCTCGGGCCAGTCGAGCTGGGCGTGGGCGACGCGGTCCCCGTCCTGGTAGACGGCCGTGCGCAGGAAGCCGACCGTGTCGACCAGGAAGTCGATCAGGGCGACGGCGTCATGGGCCTGAAGCGTGGGCCAGATGGCGGGTTCACGGGATTGCCGCTGCTGGTTCTGCTCGTTCTGCTGCGTCTGCTGCTGGTCCGGTGCGGTGTTCATGAGCTCTACTCTTCGCCGTAGAGATGACCCCCGGCTTGGATATTCCGGCACTCTTCGGCCAGCCAGGCGGTGGGGCTCACCCCGGTGTACTGACGGAAGTCGCGCACCAGGTGGGAGTGGTCGAAGTAGCCGCAGTCGGCGGCGACCCGGGCCAGATCCGGCGCCCGGCCCGCCGCGACGGCCCGGACCACCGTGTTCCTGGCGTGCTGGAACCGCATCAGCCGCGCCGCCTGCTTGGGGCTCAGCCCCGTCTCGGCCTGGAACACGCTGGTCAGCCGGCGCGGGCTGAGCGACACATGCTCGGCCAGGCCCGTCAGCGTCCCGGCCCCCCGATGCCGGGCCAGCCAGCCCCACGCCTCGGCGACCTCGCTCCGCACCGGCGTTCCGTCCTCGCCCTCGGCCGCGCGCTTACGCAGATACGCGCCCAGCGTGGCGAACCGGTCCTCCCACGCTCGCTGCTCACACAGCCGCTGGCGAATGTCGGCGGCCCGCTTGCCCAGCACATCCGCCCCGGAGGTGACCAGCTCGGAGGCGAGCGCACCGGCCGGAACCCCCAGCAGGGTGCGCGCCGCCAGCGGATGCACCGCGAGCTGCACCCCGGCCTCGCTCCCGGGCTGGACGATATACGCCGGTCGCTGGTGCAGGCCGCCCACGACGATCTCGGTCCGCGAGGCGCCGGGCCCCCGCGCCTGCTCGGGCGTGACCCCGCCGACGACGGGCCCCTCGAGGGAGAAGATCAGCGTCAGGTAGGGGGACGGCAGCCCCCGGTGCAACATCGGCGGTATCCCCTGGGACCGATACCCGACGGCGGACACCACCATCCCACGGAGCCCGCACCCGAGCCCGGCCCCGGCCCGCACGAACTCCTGGCCGCTCATGCGCCCAGTATCACTCGCCCCTCTGACAACGGGCCCGTCCGCACGTGTCGCCTGCGGCGGGCTGTTCCCCTCCCCGCCCCTTCCCTCAACTGGGGCTCCGCCCCCGGCCCCCGCTCCTCAAACTCCCCCAGCTACCGCTGGGAGGTGCCCCCTGGAGGGGCTGGAAGGCGGGGCTCCACCCCAGACCCCGGGGTCCAGGGGCGGAGACCCTGCCACGCGGCGGAGCCGCTTATCGGCGCTGTGGGAAGGGGCGGGGAGGGGAAAGCACCTCCGCCGTGTGGCCCGCCGGACCCCCGGAGTCCCACAGGTAGTGGCCGCTGAGAGCGGCTACGCTGCGAGCCCATGGCCGTGACCCACGATCGTGCGCAGATGCTGCCGGAGGAGTTCGAGGCGTGTGCGCGGTTGGCGGCCCGCGTGGCGGAGGGGGCGCGGTGGGAGTTCCTCAACGGGAAGATCAGGGTTACGCCGAGACCCGATGGCGGCCATGGGCGGATCATCCAGTGGCTGGCGCGGATCTGCATTCAGACCCATCCCGACCTGTGGCTGCACGACCAGGGCCTCAAGGTCGAGACCTACCGCAACGGCCATGCCCGCCCGGACGGGACCCTCGCCCACAGCGACGCGTTCGTCGGCCAGGGGGAGTGGGCCGACGCCGATCCCGTCCTGATGGCCGTGGAGGTCACCTCGTACGACTCGGACACCGACCGCAGGGACCGGGTGGAGAAGCCACGCGCCTACGCTGAGACGGGCATCCCGGTGTATCTGCTGGTCGACCGGGAGGCCGGTGAGGTCACCGTGTTCAGCGAGCCCGATGGGGTCCGGTACGAGAGCACGAAGACCGTGCCGTTCGGCAAGCCGCTCACGCTGCCCGCGCCGGTCGGCGTCACGCTGGACACCGAGCCGCTCCAGGGCTGGGTGCGCTGAGGTCCCTGGCTCCGGGGGTTGCGGTGGCCTGGAATGATTCCGTGGCATGTACACCGTTACCCTCTGGGAGTTCGCCGCGCTCGCGGCGGCATCCATACTCGTCGGCTTCTCGAAGACCGCCGTCAGCGGCGCCAATACCGTCAGCCTCGCGATCTTCGCGGCCGTGCTTCCGGCCCGGGAGTCGACCGGTGTGCTGCTGCCCCTGCTGATCGTCGGCGATGTGCTCGCCGTGGGCACCTACCGGCGGCACGCGCACTGGGGGACCCTGCTCCGGCTGTTCCCGGCCGTCGCGGTCGGGGTCGTGGTGGGGACGGTGTTCATGCTGTGGGCCGGGGACGCGGAGGTGCGGACGTCCATCGGGGCGATCCTGCTGCTGATGGCGGGCGTCACGCTATGGCGACGCCGTGCGGCCGCCCGGGCGGCGGCCCCGGAGGCCCCGGCCGCCCATTCCGCCGATTACGCCACAGGTGCGGGCGCACAGCGCCAGGACGGTTCTGA
>NZ_JBHYVB010000225.1:0-4539 GCF_042750115.1 Streptomyces sp. NPDC059455 | reverse complement strand
TTGGTCAGTGCCCGGAGCGCGGCGTGGGCCGCGCCGGCCGCCGCCCCCCCCGCGCGCGCCGCGGCGGGCCCGCCCGCCCCCCCACGGCTCAAGGCCGGTTCGTACGGGGTGCTCGGTGGCTTCACCACGATGGTGGCCAACGCGGGCGGCCCCGTGATGTCGCTCTACCTGCTCTCCGCCGGTTTCCGGAAGCTGGGCTTCCTGGGCACCTCGGCCTGGTTCTTCCTGATCGTCAACGTCGCCAAGGTGCCCTTCAGCGTCAGCCTCGGCCTGATCGACGGCCGCTCCCTGCTTCTGGACGCGCTGCTGGCGCTCTTCGTCCTGCCCGGTGCGTACATCGGTAAGGCGTGCGTGGACCGGATCAACCAGAAGCTCTTCGAGCGGCTGGTCATCGCGGCTACGGTGCTGGGCGGACTTCAACTGCTGCTGCGCTGAGCCCCACGGACCTACGAGGTCCGGGTCGGCGGTGCGTCGGCGGTCTGGCGGACCACATCGGCGAAGTTCGCCGCCAGTCGCCTCGCCGTACGCATGGACTCCGGCTCGACCCGCTCGGCCTCGGCCCGGAGCGCGCGCAGGTCCAGGCCCGCGTCGGCCAGGGCGGCTTCGTCCCAGCCGTCGAGGCGGTCTGCCCCCGCCTCCGGATGAAACTGCACCCCCCAGGCCCGCTCACCCATCCGGAACGCCTGCACCGGACAGACGTCACTCGATGCGAGCCAGACGGCGGCGGGGGGAAGCGCGGTGATCTGGTCACGATGGTTCTGGATGGCGCGGAACTCACGCGGTACCCCGGCGAACAGCGCGTCGGCGTCGGCTTCGGGCCTCAACCGGACGGCACAGGAGCCCCGTTCGGGCCGACCGTGATCGCCGAGCACTGTCCCTCCCGCCGCGACGGCGAGCACCTGGGCCCCCAGGCAGATCCCCAGCAACGGGACGCCCTCGGCGATGGCACGCCTGGCGAGTTCCCGTTCGGCCGGTAGCCAGGGCGCGTACGCGTCGGCATCCGGCAGGAAGCCACCACCGAGCAGGACCACCGCGTCAAAACCCTCCGGGGACGCGGGGGCCGACGCACCGTCGGTTTCGACCACCGTCAGCCCCATCTCCTCCCACCACGGCCGGAACCGCCCCGGCCCACTGCGTTCGGCGTTGCGGACGATGAGGAGACGGCTCACATCCCTGACTTCTTCTTCAAGCTCGCTATGAAGGCGCTCCACGAGCCGTTCGGGAATATGAGGACGGGCCCGTCGGGGTTCTTGGAGTCGCGTACGGGGACGATGCCGGGGAGGTTGTCGGCGACCTCGACGCATTCGCCGCCGCCGTTGCTGCTGTAGCTGCTCTTGTGCCACGAAGCGGTTCTCAGATCTGGGGCGGTTCCCATGAGGTCCAGTCCTTCATCACGGCTCGGATCATCGCCTCGGAGTCGAGGGGCGAGAGGGCCATGGCCCTGAGCAGATCGTAGTTCTTCCGACGCTCCGCGACTCGGTCCAGGTCCTCGATGAAAGTCCCGAAGCGGCTGCCTTCTTCATAGGCCAGCAGTGGCTCGTTCGGCAGCGTGTAGAGCAGCAAGGAACCGCCCGCCTCCACGTGCTGGCCCGCCCTGAACGGCAGGACCTGAATGGTTACGTAGGGCTGTGTCCCGCGATCGAGGAGGGACCCCATCTGGCGGCGCATCACCTCAGGTCCGCCCGCCGCGCGGCGCAATGCGGCCTCGTCCACGATGAACCAACAGTGCGGTGGCCGTGGTTCGGCCAGCCGCGCCTGTCGAGCGATGCGGGCCTTCGCCCACGCCTCGATCTCCGCGTCAGGAGCGAACCGATTGCCGATGCGCAGCGACTCCTTCGCGAGTTCGGGAGTCTGGAGCAGGCCAGGGATGGTTGCGCACGCGTATTGCTCGATGGCCACGGCGCGCCGCTCAACCTCCACCACGCGGCGCAGCTTCGACGGATAGGGCTCATTCTTCGCCAGCGCATATACTCGCGCGAACATCCCGTCCGTCCCGAAGCACGCGTCCAGCTTGGCCGGAAGGTCGTCGTACGGCAGGGACTCGGCCGCCTCGATCCGGGCGAGGTGCGATTTGCTGTAGTTGAGCACCTCGGACAGCCGCCGTAGCGACATGTCCGCCTTCTCGCGGTGGCGGCGGATCTCCGCGCCGAAGAGGTCGCGGGCGGAGCGGTCGGGAAACAGTTCGCGTGGCTGGAACGGCATGGTGTATCCCCTCTTGTCCCGCGATCTTGGCTGGGACGTGTCGCCTCTTTCCAGCCTACGTGCCGGAACGCAACGGTGTGTGCACTCAACGTAATTGGCCGACCGGAAAGACAGGTCAACGTGTTCTCACACACCGAATCCACCGCTCCACGGATGACGATGCGCGTCTACCGCGTCTCGCCGGACGGCGCGGTCGTGACGCAGGAGCTCGGCAGGGTGGTCGTCGTGGTCAAGGACAAGCTCGAACCCCTGCGGTCCAGCCAGTTCCCGCCCTGCCGCTGCCCGCGCCACCGCGACACCGCGGACCTGTGATGCGGCGGCATTAAGCGGTGGCCGACCCAACTGGACGGTCGGCCACGCGGACGACGTGTTCAGCCCTCCGAGGGGGTGCCCCAGCCCGGCACCGGGTCACCGACATCGTGCGCGGCGAAGAAATCCGCGACTTCGGCGGCTTCTTCCGCGTCCGGCTGATCGTTGGTGCACTCGGGGCCGGCCCAGGCGCCGGACATCACTTTGGAGCAGACGCTGCCCGGTCCAAGGTCGCTGAGCGACAGGATGTGCCCCAGCTCATGCACGGCGATGCGGGACGGCTTGTACTTCTGGGCATCCCCGGTTTCGAGGTAGACCCAGCCCCTGCCCAAGCCGTTGACGAAGGAGTGGGAGCCGGTGCCGTTCGCGGTCGTGTATTCCTTGACCCGTAAAGCCGCCGGGGTGTCCTGCTCGACGAATTTGATTCCGGGGACGGCCTTGTTCCAGATGTCCATCGCATCCCGGACCGAATTCGCATAGGAGCCGGCCAGAAGGAGATCTATCGGAATAACTTCCGGCTCGGGCTCCGCGGCATTCGCCGGAAGACCGGCACCCACCACGACGGCACTGGCGCATACTGCGGCCGCCATCAGATTCATCGCTCGTCTCCGCATTGCCACGATCTCCATTACGCCTATGGGTTTCCGTTGACGTCGCGTACGCGCGCCAGCGGGAATCTACTGGAGGGATTCCGTCGCAGCTACCATGGCAAAATATCTGTCACCCGAAAAATGCCTATATGGTGGTGCACCCGAAATCCGATGCGACTTCGCCGGTCTCACCTGTGAGGACGGCCTCTTCATCGGCTTCCAACGGGTCGACGACTATCGCGCTCCCTGCTGGCCCGAGCAGAGCATTCCCCAGCAGTGCCACCTTGTGAATTCTTGCCACTGACTTAAAAGTGGGCCTTTCGGGATCTTGGAGGAGCGTCTTAAGGCCGTGTCCTACGTGGTGGGGCGGAAACTCGTCACGCCCTTCGAACACGCCGCAAGGCGGGCGCTCGCGCCCGCGTGAGATCGGCATGGGGTCAGGTCAGGCATGAACCGACGGACGTCAGGACGCGCATGGACGGAGGGCCACGCACTTCTAGCCTCGATCTTGCATGAGGGTCCGTCAGCTTGCTGGCGGACCCTTTCTGCTTGCTCGGAGGGGTAATTTCTGCTTGTGGGCAGGTTGAGCGCCCGGCTGTCGCGTCGGGTGTGCGCCGGGTTCCACGGTTCCGGGCGGGGTGATGTTGCTCGCTGGGGCGGAACGCTGCTGGTCAGCCGGGGTTCGGGAGAGCTTCGAGCCGGTCCAGGGCTTCGGTGATCACGTCGGTCCAGGGCCAGTGCCTGGCGAGGCGGAGAATCCTGCGTCGACCGGTGGTGACGAGCTGAGCAGCGGTGGAGAACAGCCGAAGCCGCGGGCGGCGGGGCTCCCAGAGCCGGGCGGGGCCGGTCAGAGCGAGCAGGGGCATCCAGGCGAGCAGGTCCAGAGCGATCTGAACGATCTCCAGCCAGATCTGGTTCTGAGCGGTGTCCTGGAGAGGGAGGTTGCGCAGGCCGGTGGCGCGGGCGGCGCGGATACGGTCTTCGGCCCGAGCCCGCTGGCGGTGGCGGGGTTCGAGGGCGGCGATCGCCTCGCCCGCCGTGTTGGTGGCGAAGCAGGTAAGGCGCATGCCGTCGGCGTCGGTGAAGCGCAATTGGGCACCGGGGTGCGGCCGTTCCTTGTGCACGATCAGCCGCAGCCCCTTCGGCCGGCCCGTCAGGCAGTCGCCGGCGAGTGCCGGGCCGTAACAGGCCCACGACCGGCTCGCCGGACCCGCCGCGGCCGTGGTCGACGAAGCCCATCAGCGGGTGGTGCCCGAACGTCTTCTTCCAGGTCGCGGCTGCGTCCTGCTTCTCGGAGTGTGCCAGGACGAGGACGCCGTCGGTGTCCACGACCACCTGCCCGTCGGCGTGCGGTGCTGTGTCACCGGCCAACCGCCATACCTGTTCGCGCACTTCAGCACGGGCGGTGCGCAGCGCGGCCAGGACCCGATGTCCGCCC
>NZ_JBHYVB010000224.1:1018-17693 GCF_042750115.1 Streptomyces sp. NPDC059455 | reverse complement strand
GTGGAGGAAGGAGCGGCGTCAGGGGGCACCTCCCAGCGGTAGCTGGGGGAGCGTGCAGGGCGCCGCGACGCCGCGGAGATCCGTCAGAAGGACCCTAGCCGCCGAGCACACCGCCGACCCCGCCGAGCACCCCGTCCAGGGTGTCGCCGACACCGTCCACCAGTCCGCCCACCAGGCCCTTGCCCTGGTGGCCGCCCTGGCCGGGGGTCTGCGACGGCTGGCTGGGCTGCTGCGACGGGGTGGTCGGGTCGGCGCTCGGGGTCGTCTCGCTCGGTGAGGAGGGCGAGGAGGGCACCTGGTCGTCCCGCTGCGCGGGGGCGGTGGGCGCCATGGTGGGCGCGGCCTTGGAGGGGGCCGCGTCCGGGGTGGCCGGGGCGGCGTGCCGCGGTGTGCCGGCGCTCCGGTCCGAACCGCCGCCACCGGGGGTGGCGGCGTCGGTGTGGTCGGAGATCAGCTTCGGCTTCGCGGACTCGCTGGGCGAGACATGGCTCTGCGAGGGCGAGTGATCAGCGGTGGGCTCGACGTCGTCCGGCATCTGCGCCTGCTGTGAGTTCACATCGGAGCGGGCCTCGACGGACTTGTCACCGCCGACCGTCGAGTGGAGGCCGAAGGCTATGGTTCCGGCCACTCCGAGGGCGGTGGCCGCCTTGAGCGTCGTGGTACGCGCCTGCTGTGCGGCGGTCGGTCGGCTGTGTCGACCCATTTTCGCTGGTCTCCCCGTTATGGCATGGGTTGGGTGGGGTGCCCCGGAAGCCCGATTCCCAGCGGAACTGATGTCCGACGCACACGTATTACAGAGTAAAGAACCAGCCAGATGATAGCCACCGTCCCCCGGTGTACGGCCACCCGTGCACCGGGGAACGCGTGTTCCTGGCTAGCGCGCGGCCTCCGGATAGAAGTCGCGCGAACGGCCCTTGCCGTCCTTGAGCTTCCCGAGCAGGCTCGCCGGGTACTCGATGGCCCAGTAGCTCACCGCGGCGGCGGCCACGGCCACCACCAGCACGATGACCACGGCCAGCGGGAAGCCCGACTGGCCGTCGGGCGGCAGCAGCCCCGCGTTGTACAGGCCCAGCATGATCGGCTCATGCCAGACGAAGAGGCTGTAGCTGGCGAGGCCGACACCGGTGAGCCAGCGGGCCGTGAGCCATGAGTGCCACCGCCCCTGCCGCCGCACATGGATGGTGCTGTACAGCAGCAGGATCCACAGCAGGGCGGACAGCGGATGGTAGAAGGTGGTGGGGAAGTCCTCCGCCTCCGTACCGGAGTAGGACAGCATGTACAGCCCTACGAGGGCGGCCGCCCGCAGCGGGATCGCCACCTTCGCGTCGAGCCGTCCGCGGTCGCCGAGGGCGATCATCGCCACGGCGAGGCCCATGCCCGCCGCGAACCCCCCGAAGCGGGCCTGCGGTCCGAAGTACACCGGCCATTCGGTGTGCGGGATGTCCAGCCCGTAGCGGGCGACCGCGATCCAGATGAACGGCCCGATGTACAGCAGGGCGCATCCCACGGCGCACACCGCCACCCGGGAGGCCCTCCGGCGCAGCGGACGGCAGGCGCGGACGGCCAGCGGGCCGAGCCCCACCAGCGCCACATAGAACATGATTTCCAGCGACAACGACCAGGTGGGGCCGATGGTGTAGAAGATCTGCTCCTGGTCGAAGACCTGGGTGAAGGTGAGGTGGTGCAGCAGATCGGACCACTCGCCGGGCAGGGTGGGATTGCGGGTGGCCCAGACGAACGTCACCGCCAGGAAGTACAGCGGGACGATCCGGATGGCCCGCCGGAAGAGGAACACCCGGCCGGGGCGGGTGGAGCCCCCGTCGATCGCCGCCCGTGCGTAGGACAGCGTCAGCAGATACGCGGAGAGGACGAAGAAGAGGTCGATGACCTCCAGCGACACCAGCGCGTTCGCGTACCGGTTGGGCACCGGTGAGTGGGCGCCGTCCCGGTCGTAGGTGTAGTACTGCTGCCAGACGTGGAAGACGACCGTGAGAAGCGCCGCCATTCCACGGAAGCCCTGGATCTCCTGGCTCATCCGGTTCCGCGAGGGCGCGCCCTTGGCGGGCGTGCCGTTGACCGCCCGGGGGGCGGTGGTGGGCGCGATGGCCGTGGACACCGTGCTCATGTCCGCTTCACCGCCTTGTCACCGGGGCGCGGGGTGACCCGCCACTGGCGGTCCCGCAGCACCTCCTTGAGGAGCGACTGACGGGCCACGATGTTCTTGAAGTGGCTGTAGAAGACGGTGGACACCAGCAGATACCGCCAGAACCACGCCCTGCGGCGGCGCAGTTCGGGCACCGCGAGCCGCCATGCGAACAGCGCCTGCACCAGCCCGGCGGACAGCGTGAACAGGGTGGCCAGCAGGCAGACCGGCACCGCCCAGTCGAGATGGTCCACTCCCCCGGCGCGCCACGCCGAGTACAGCAGCACCGGCAGGATCTGCAGGGTCAGCCACGGCTGGATCTCCCGCCACCCCAGCAGCACCAGCAGCCCCGCCTTCTGGCGGGTGGTGAAGGCCGGGGAACGCAAGCCCCGCCACAGGTACTTCAGCGACACCTGGAGCCAGCCCTGGGCCCAGCGCGACCGCTGGTTCCACAGCGCCTTGAGGGTGGTGGGCGCCAGTTCGCGCGAGATGAGCGTGCGGTCGGTGGCGATCCGGGCGCCCTCGTGCAGGGCGCGCATCGTGGAGTCGATGTCCTCGGTGAGCATCGTGCCGTGCATCCGGGTCCGGGCGAGCAGATCGGTGCGCCAGAAGCCGTTGGAGCCGCCGAAGACACCGAAGGTGTAGAGCCGGGTCCGGCCGGGGTGGCTGACGGCGTAGATGGCCTCGAACTCCACGCCCACCAGCTTGGAGACCCAGGAGCTCTCGCCGTTGCGGATCACACAGTGGCCCTGGACCACGTCATAGCCATTGGACAGCCAGTGCCAGGCGTGCTGGAAGGCGTCGGGCACCGGGTGGTGGTCCGCGTCGAAGATGCCGACGAACTCACCGCGCACCCGGGTGACCGCGGCGTTGACGTTCTGCGCCTTGGAGGTGCTCCCCGTCACCGGCATCAGCACCAGCCGCGGGTCGCGGCGGGCCATCTCGCGCAGGGTCTCCTCGACGGGCATGGGGTGCGGCGTGTTGTACGCGAGCACGATCTCCAGCTCGTTGGGGTAGTCCAGGCGCAGGAAGGACTCGATGGTGTCGACGATGGTCGCGGCCTCATTGGGCAGATACGCGGCGATGACGGCGCTGGCCGGTGGATACGGCTGCGCGGGCCGTTCCGGCCGGGGTTTGGCGTCGAGCGAGAAGAGGCACTCCAGCACGATCAGCACGGCGGAGAGCACCAGGCCGGACACCACGACCCAGTACGCGGCCGAGCCCACGTCCCAGCCCAGCTCGTACATCTGCTGGTAGAAGACGAACGGGATGCCCACCCCGAAGAGGAGCACCAGGACGGGCGAGAGCGCCGACAGCAGGGTGCGGAGCGCGGTGGCGAGGGTACGGCGGCCGCGCCGGTGGGTGCCGCGCATCCACGCCGCGTACTTGACCGGCCGCAGATCCCGGTGGCGGATCGACTCCTCGACCGCGTTCCGGGCGTTGGCGACGGCTTGGCCGCGGTCCGCGCAGTCGGCCAGCGGGGTCCAGCCGATCGCCGGGGTCAGCCGCACGTTCTCATCGGCCACCACGAAGCGGGTCCCGGCCACGGCGTTGGCGAAGTTCTGCAGTTCGCGGCGCGCGGTGTCCTCGTCCACACCGGGCATCAGCATCAGCAGATGGCCTTCGTCGTCCCAGCCGAGCCGGTCGCAGACGCCGCCCAGCTTCTCGGCCACTCCCGCGAGACGTTCGGCGACCTCACGGCGCACCCGCGGCCCTAACCGGGCCTCGAGGGCGGCGATCTCGGCCACGCCGACCATGGCGACGACGCCACCGGTGCGGCTGTCGTCGACCCGCTTGAGCTCCCGGTCGAGCTCGCCCAGGAAGTGGGGCTGGGAGTACAGGCCGGTGCGCGGGTCGAGCAGCAGATTCTCGACGGGGACCGGGACCCGGCGCAGCTTGGCCTCGATCCGGGCGGAGAGCTCGACGGGGTCGGAGGTCTCCGCCACGCAGTCGTCGGCGCCGCCGCGCAGCATGTCGGCGACACCGGTGGGGCCGGGGTCGGAGGTGACCATCAGCAGGGGGAGCGCCCGTCCCGCGGGGACGGCGCGGACCTCGCGTATCAGGTCCAGTCCGTCGTCGGCATCGTCCAGGGCGACGATCGCGTCCGGCGGGGTGTGCCGCATCTGTCGGCTGACATCGCCGGGCTCCGCATGGCTCACCTCATGCCCGGTGGAGACGAGTGTCCGGGTCAGCCGGTCGAGCCTGGGGCCCGGTTCGCCAACCGCCAGCACATGCCCGCTCTGTCCCGCCACGTCGCCGCGAGCGGCGGGCACGGGTTGCTGGGGTTCGCGTGATCGTGGGTGGTGCGAAGTAAGCACCTGAGGGGTTCCTTTCGTGGGGGGTGCGTCACCGAACGGGCCGTGGGCACGCGGACGTTCCGGCCGGAGTCATGACAGAGCACCTGGTCACGACAGACCACGTGGTCATGGCAGACCACGTGGCCCGCAGGCATGTGCGTGCACAGGGGCAGGCGCCTACGGGCAGGCCGGAGGACGGCGTCGCCGGGAAGGCCGGGGCGATCCGCCGTTCGGTGAGTGGTGAGAGGCGGCTACGCCGCGACCGTGGCCGATCCACGCGGGGAGAGGTGAGATCTCCGGCGGGGTCTCGGACAGACGGGCACGACGGCGGCGGGGATCACGCGGGCGTGCTCCAGCGAATTGCGCATTAGGTCCCATCCTGTTCGGATCGTGGGGGGCGGACCGAACATCACCAGTGCGGGGCGACCGATCTTTTGGGCTGACCGGTCGGAATCCCCAGTCTCATCGATCACTACGGAACCACACAACACATCGAAGTAACACTCTCATTAACCGATGAGAGAGTTCCGTTCGTCACCGATCGACCCCGGCCATGCCCAACTTCCCCTCGACACGGGGGTTTCGGCGCCCTCTCGGTACCGCGTCGGCGGCTCGTCGGCGCGTCATCGGCCCGGCGTCGGCGCCGCGTCGGTGCGGTGTCGGTGGCTCCGGTCAGACTTTTTCGAGGCACCACATTCGGTGGTTGAATTCGGAAGGGACAACACCATGCGGAATGCACGGGTTCTGATTTCCGGGGCCAGTATCGCCGGGCCCGCGCTCGCCTACTGGCTGGATCGTTATGGCTTCCAGGTCACCGTCGTGGAGCGCGCCGCGCGCCCGCGCCCGGGCGGGCAGGCGATCGACGTGCGGGGTCCGGCGCTCGAAGTGTGCGAGCGGATGGGCGTGCTGGAGGAGGTCCGGGCGCGCCGCACCGCGCTGCGCGGCATGTCGATGGTCGACGACGACGGAAAGGAGCTGTTCAGCACCACCGAGCGGACCGCGAGTGGCGGAGATCTCAACAGCTCCGACATCGAGATCCTGCGGGACGATCTGTCCTCGGTGCTGATGGCCGCGGGCGGCGACGGGATCGAGTATCTCTTCAACGATTCGATCGCCTCGCTCGTCCAAGGGCCCGACGAGGTGGCGGTCACCTTCCACCGGGGCGGTGCGCGCGCCTTCGACATCGTGGTGGCGGCCGACGGGGTGCACTCCTCCACCCGGGCGCTGGTCTTCGGCCCGGAGGAGGACTTCCTCCGCCATCTGGGGGGCTATCTGGGCGTGTGGACGGTGCCGAACTATCTGGGCCTCGACCGCTGGGAGGTCATCTACCAGATGGCCGGGGACGTCTGGGGCGGCATGCTGATGAGTGTCCGCGACAACACCGAGGCCCGGGTCTACATCGGCATCGACTCGGACGAACCGCCCGCCACGTTCCTCGGCTCCCGGTCCGTCTCGGAGCAGAAGCGGCTGGTGGCCGAGCGGTACCGGCACGCGCGCTGGGAGATGCCACGGCTGCTGGAGTACATGTGGGGGGCGCCTGACTTCCACTTCGACGCGGCGGCCCAGATCCGTATGGATTCCTGGTCCCGTGGCCGGGTGGCCCTGGTCGGCGACGCCGGTTATTGCGGCTCACCGGCGTCCGGGCAGAGCACCAGCGTGGCCGTGGTCGGCGCCTATGTCCTGGCGGGCGAGCTCAGGGCCGCGGACGGCGACCACACCACGGCCTTCGCCGCCTACGAGCGCGAGCTGCGGGGCTATGTGGCGGCCAACCAGCAGCTCGCGCTGGACAACATGGCCCGGAAGCAGGCGCAGGACGCATCGGCCGGGCAGGAGCCCGACACCAACCCGACCAATATCGACGACAGCTTCTACGAGGTGGTCAACTCCTACACCCTCAAGGACTACTGACCCGGCCCGGCGGCCGTGGCCGGGCCGGCAGCCGTGGCCGGGCCGGCAGCCGTGGCCGGACCAGGAGCCGGAGCCAGGTCAGGAGCAGGAGCCGTGGCCGTAGCCGTAGCCGTAGCCGTAGCCGGGCTAGGACACCACGTCCTTGCGGCCGAAGCCGCGGAAGGCGAACGCGACGAGCACCAGGGCGTACGCGACGGACACCGAGACGCCCTTCACCATTCCGCCCCACTCCATATGAGGCTGGAGTGCGTCCGCCCACGCGAACTGCCAGTGCGCGGGCAGGAAGTCGCGCCAGGAGCCGAGCGCGGTGACCGCGTCCAGCACATTGCCCACGATGGTGAGCCCCACCGCGCCGCCCACCGCGCCCAGCGGCGCGTCCGTGACGGTCGAGAGCCAGAACGCCAGGGCGGCCGTGACCAGCTGGGACAGGAAGATGTACAGCACCACGAGGGCCAGCCGGACGAGGGCGTCCCCGACCGGCAGCTCACCGCCCGTGGGCATCCGCAACGGCCCCCAGCCGTACGCCACGGTGCCCACCGCGAGCGCGACCAGCGGCAGCAGCACCATGGCGGCCGCGCTGAACGCCAGAGCCACCGCCAGCTTGCTCACCAGCAGCCTGGCCCGGGGCACGGGCGCGGCCAGCAGATAGCGCAGCGAGGACCAGCTGGCCTCGGAGGCCACGGTGTCGCCGCAGAACAGCGCGACCGGCACCACCAGCAGAAAGGCGGCCGAGACGAACAGCGCGGTGGCGGCGAGGTTGGCGCCGGAGGCGGTGGCCGTGGTCATCAGGGTGACCCGGTTCTCCTGCCCCTCAGGGGTGCCGCCGATGGCGAACGCGACCACGAGGACGAACGGCAGCAAGGCCAGCACCAGGCCCATCACCAGGGTCCGGCGACGGCGCAGCTGCCGTACGGCCTCGACCCGCAGCGGCAGGGTGTGGCCGGCCCGGTAGCCGGGCGCGACCTCGGTGACCTGGGACAGGGAGCTCACGCGGATCCTCCTCCGATCAACGTCAAGAAGGCGTCTTCCAGGCGCCGGTTGGGCCCGAAGCTGGTCACCGGGATCTCCAGCCGCACCAGCTCGGCGAGCAGCCGCGCCGGGGTGGTCCCGTCGAGCTGGACGAGCAGTCCGTCGGTGGTGCGGCGGGCGGAGAGGACCCCGGGCAGCGCGCCCACCTTGCCCGTCAGGGCCTCGCTCAGCTCGCCGTCGTGGCCCACCAGCACACTGCCGCCGTTACCGGTGATCTCGCCGACCGCGCCCGCCTGAATCAGCCGGCCACGGTCCATCACGACCAGATGGGTGCAGGACTGCTCGACCTCCGCCAGGAGATGGCTGGAAACGATCACCGTGCGCCCCGCTGCGGCGTACCGGATCATCACCTCGCGCATCTCGCGGATCTGCGGCGGGTCGAGACCGTTGGTCGGTTCATCCAGGATCAGCAGATCGGGCAGACCCAGCATGGCCTGGGCGATGGCCAGCCGCTGCCGCATGCCCTGGGAGTAGGTGCGTACGGCACGCTCCAGCGCGCTGCCCAGGCCCGCGATCTCCAGGGCCTCCTCGATATGGGCGTCGGCGGCGGGGCGGCCGGTGGCCCGCCAGTACAGCTCGAGGTTGGCGCTGCCGGTCAGATGCGGCAGGAAGCCCGCCCCCTCGACGAAGGCGCCCACGCGGGAGAGCACGGGCGCGCCGGGCCTGATGGCCTGGCCGAAGACCCGGATCTCGCCGTCGTCGGGAGCGATGAGCCCCATCAGCATCCGCAAAGTGGTGGTCTTGCCCGCGCCGTTGGGCCCGAGGAGCCCGAGCACCTGCCCCTTCTCGACGCGGAAGGACAGATCGCGCACCGCGTAGCGGTCGGCGGACTTGGCGTAGCGCTTGCTCAGACCGGTGATCTGCAGGGGTACGTCGGCCAGTTCGGGGTCGGGCGGCGGAGTGGCCGTACGCCGCCTGCCGGTCAGCAGCAGCGCGAGCGCCACCACGGCCGCGCCGAGCGGCAGCCCCCACACCCATGCGGGCAGCGGGGCGGGCTGGGTGTGCACCCCGGGTGCGGTGGGCACCGACAGACCGCCGTCCGCGAGCCCGACCGAGTAGGTGGCGGGCTCGTTCGGGGAGGCGTAGCCGAGGTCGGTGGAGGCGAGCACGAGCCGCAGCCGGTGGCCCGCGATGAGCTCGTGGTCCACGGCGGGCAGCCGGACGGTGACGGTACGGCCCTGTTTGGCGCCGTTGACGCGCAGCGGCGCGACCAGCTGCTCGGGCAGCACCTGTTGTCCGTCCGGCCCCACGTCGTAGACCTTGGCGAAGAGCACGGCGTCGTCCGTGTCGGCCTTGACCCGCACCTTCACCTCGGGCGATCCGGTGATCCGCAGGGGCCGGTCCAGCGGCGCCGAGTCGAACCGGGCGAACTGGCCGGGGATGTCGAGGGAGAGGCCGACGCCGAGCGAGGACGCCTGGGACAGTCCGGCGATGCCCGGCACGGTGGAGATGGAGGGCGGCCCCGCCCCGGGCGGGTTGGCGAACGACTGCTCGCGTCCGCGCAGCGCCACCGTCCGGATGCCGTCGCCGAGGCCGGGGTAGCGGTCGTCGGTGGCGCCGCGCAGCTGGACCGCGCCGTTGGTGGTGTCGATGCCGCCGGTGCGGCTGACCCGGAAGGCGGGTCCGGTGTCGGTGCCCTTGTCGCCCTTGAGGTAGCGGTCGAACCAGGCGTCGGTGCGGGCCGCCACCCGCGAGGTCTCGCGGTCGCCGCCGTCATGTCCGCCGGCCGTCCAGTCGACGGCGACCGGCGCCCCGGTGGCCCGGATCGCCTTCGCCATGGCGTCGGCGTTGCCGAGCGGGAAGAGGGAGTCGGCCTGCCCCTGGAGGATCAGCGTGGGGACCTTGATCCGGCCGGCGACGGCGGACGGGCTGCGGGCCTCGAGCAGCCGGCGGGCGGCGGCGTCGGGCTTTCCGGCGACCGCGACCCGCTCGTACATCTCGCACAGCTGCTTCTCGAAGCGACCGCAGCCCTGGCCCTGGTCCGTCCTGGCCTCTCCCCCGCCGTTCGTGTCCCCCGGGTCCGACTGGGCTCCTTGGCCCGTCCCGCCGCCTCCGCCTCCCTGGCCGCCCTGCCCTCCCGGGCCCATCCCCCCGTCGGCGCCTCCCGCGCCGCTCGTATCGCCCTGGCCGCCCTGGGCGCCGGTGAGGTCGGCCGAGCCGGTGGTGAAGAACAGCCCGGCCCAGAGCTTCTTGTAGACGCCGTTCGGGAAGAGCGCGTCGGCGAGGTTCCAGTAGGTGATCTCGGGCGCGATGGCGTCCACCCGGCGGTCGTATCCGGCGGCGAGCAGGGAGATCGCCCCGCCGTAGGAGGCGCCGGCGACACCCACCCGGGGGTCGCCCTGACGGTCGAGCCGCACCTCGGGACGTTTCGCCAGCCAGTCGATCAGCCGCCGGACATCGGCCACCTCGTGGTCCGGGTCATTGAGCCCGATCTTCCCCGTGGATCTGCCGAAGCCACGCGCCGACCAGGTCAGCACGGCGTATCCGTCACGGGCGAGTTCCTCGGCGTGGTCGCGTACGTCGTCCTTGCTGCCGCCGAAGCCATGGCCGAGCAGGACCGCGGGCCTGCGGCCGGTGCCCGCGGTGAAGTACGAGGTGTCGATGCGCGCGCCCGGCATGTCCAGCACGCGGTCCTGGCGGTGCACGGCCGGCCGGTCGCCGGAGGCGGCGACCGCCCAGGTGCCCGCGCCCGCGAGGAGGACCGCGGCGGCAACGGCGGCGGCCAGGCGCCGGCCCCTCGGCCGGGTCTTTCGGAGATCCATGTCTGAAACCCTAAGAGGAGGAGGCAAACGCCGCGGCTGACACCAGACGGATTCTCGTCCACTCCCCGGGGAGTACCCGGACACCGTCCGTACACCCGGCGCGGTATGCCCCGACCGCGGTGGCCGGGCTTTTGGATCAGTCGGACGATCCTCCATAGGATGCGCCGGTGATCATAAAGAAACGTCTGGCGACAGGCGCGTTGGGGCTGCTCGCGGCCCTCGCCTGCGGCCTGATATCCCCTCCCGCCGCCATGGCCGGCGAACCGGCTCCCGATTCCCCCAAGGTCGAGCTGGTACTCGATGTCAGCGGCTCCATGCGGGCCCGCGACGTCGACGGCGACACCCGGATGGCGGCAGCGAAGCAGGCGTTCAACGAGGTGCTGGACGCCACACCCGAAGAGGTGCGGCTGGGCATCCGCACCCTCGGCGCCAATTACCCCGGCAAGGACCGTAAGGCCGGCTGCCAGGACAGCGAGCGGCTCTACCCGGTGGGCCAGGTGGATCGCACCGAGGCCAAGGCGGCCGTCGCCACGCTGCGCCCCACCGGCTGGACGCCCATCGGGCTCGCGCTGCGCGGCGCGTCCAAGGACCTCTCCGGCGGCGAGGGGACCCGCCGGATCGTGCTGATCACGGACGGCGAGGACTCCTGCGGTCTGCCGGACCCGTGTGATGTGGCCCGGGAACTGGCCGCCCAGGGAACCCACCTGGTCGTCGACACGCTCGGGCTGACGCTGGACCGCAAGGTCCGCGAGCAGCTCAGCTGCATCGCCGAGGCCACCGGTGGCACGTACACGGCGATCCAGCACCGGGACCAGCTCTCCAGCCGTATCAAGCAGCTGGTCCGGCGCTCCGCCGACACACCCGTGGAGACGCCCACGCCGGTGCGGGGCGCCGCCCAGTGCGCGAAGGCCCCGTATCTGGGCTCCGGCCTCTACAGCGACCGGGAGAGCTTCGGGGAACACCGCTGGTACCGGATGCGGGTGGCGCCCGGTCAGGAGCTGCGGGCCTCGGCGAGCGTGGCCGTGGACCGCGCCGTCGACCCGGACTACGGCGTGCTGGTGCGGGCGGTGACCCCGGGCGGTCGGGAACTGGTGCGCGGCAGCGAGGCGGGCAGCGGCCGTACGGACGTCATCTCCAGCGGGCTGCGCTATCCGGTCGCCGATGTGGACGACGACGAGGACGAGACGGCGCGAACGGTGTGCGTGGAGCTGAGCCAGTCCTTCTCCGCGCCCGCCTCCGTCAAGCGCGCTCCGGGCCTTCCGGTGGAGCTCGCCGTCGATGTGGTGGGCAACGACGATCCGCCCGCCGATGTGGCCGCCTTCGGCCTGGGCCGCGGCTGGGTGCTGCTGGGTGTGCTCACCGTGGGCGGGTTGCTCGTGGGGTTGCTGTGGGGCTGGCTGGCCCGCTGGCGTGTCACCGTCTGGAGGTCCAACTGATGCGAGCCCTGCGTACCCTGGGCGCCGCGCTCACCCTGTGTGCCACCGCCTGGCTGACCGCCGCCGCACCGGCCGCCGCGGACAGTAAGGACGGCACGGACGGCAAGAGCGGTACGGAAGCGCCCACCGAGGCGGGGACGAGCTTCCGTACCGCCACCGAGCTCAAGCCCGGCCAGCAGGCCACCGCGGCGGCCTCCACCGGCGACTATCTGTACTGGGTGTTCCCGGCCGCCGCCGGGCAGGTCCCCGAGGTCGAGGCGGAGCTGAAGCTGCCCGACGCCTCGAGCCGGCACGGCAGCGCCACCTGGCAGCTGGATGTCTACGACGGTCTGCGCCGCCACCAGCCGTGCGCCTCGGGCACCCCGGCGCGCCGGGCGGCCCAGCAGGACCGGACGGTCACCGTGAACTGCACCCTGCGCCAGGTGCGGTCCTGGTCCGAGCGCTGGGCCAACGACCCTCTGCAGGGCGCGTATTACGTGCGGCTCACCGTCGTCGATCTGCCCGCCGAGGACCTCGGGCTGCCGATCGACGCCGAGGTCGAGGCGTCCGTACGGGACGCGGGCGGGGCGCATGCCGACGGCGGGGACATGACGCCGCTCAATCCGGTACTGCGGGCCGGGACGGCCCCCGGGTCGGACTCCGAGTCGACGGGCGACGCCTCCTCGGATTCCGCGGACTCATCGGACTCATCGGATTCCGCGGACGACAAGGGCGGGGACATTCCGCACGCGGTCGCCGAGCCGGAGGACGGCTGGGGCTCCGGCTGGTGGTCGGACCGCTGGGTGTGGACCGTGATCGGCGCGGCGCTGGCGGCGCTCGCCGGGGTGGGCGGCTACACCCTCACCCGGGGGCCGCGCTCTCCGAACCGTCCACAGATCGGCACAGGGTCCGACATCTGACCCGATGTCCGGAATCAGTGCGGGCCCGCACGGCGATCGTGCGGGCCCCGCGCCGCGTCGGGCCCCGGTGGCCCGGCCCCCCGGAAAGCTGTCGGGAAGTCGCCCGGACGCCGTCGCCCGGACGCTCAGGAATAGTCCTTGCCCATGAGCTGCCCAAAGCCCTCGGGATCCGCGTCGAATCCACGAATAACGCTCTGAATTCCCCATTCCCCCGCGTCGTCCCGGGTGAATACCGCGACCGTGGCGGAAGTGGCTTCTGAGACACCGGTGAAGTCACTCGTCATGAGTTCGGTGTATCCCTCGAGAATCCGGACACTGGCGTGCGGGACATCCCCGAACGTCTTTCGCCCCGAGCCCTGCTGGAT
Organism: Streptomyces sp. NPDC059455; assembly: GCF_042750115.1. NCBI lineage: Bacteria > Bacillati > Actinomycetota > Actinomycetes > Kitasatosporales > Streptomycetaceae > Streptomyces > Streptomyces sp. NPDC059455. Next base: position 4,854 of record NZ_JBHYVB010000224.1, on the reverse strand, counting down.
GGTTATCCCGACAACCACCCGCGCGTATTCGGACGACAGCCGTTCGAGCTCGAGAGTCATGGACTCGTCGGTGCCAAGGCCCTGACCGGTGCGGCTGTCCCTGTTGAGGTTGATGGTGCCGTCCGGTGAGCGGCTGTCGAAGTGGACGAGGTACGCGGGCGCACCGTACGGATCGGCGGCGCGGTACGTCCCGGCCACGATGTCGAGATCATGGGGCGGCTCACCGATGGGGCTCGGATCCCACTTGAGCGCCACCTCGATTTTCTGAAGCCCCTTGTTGAGACCAGTCACCCGGACTTCCCTTCCCTCGAACCGTGCAGATTTGAATGCGCGTGGCGTCAAGCCTATCGCGGGCAGGGCGAGTTGAGGATTTTTCGACAGCCGCGTGCGAGGCCCCGCCGAGGGGTCTCTACTATGGGCCTCCGTACTAACGGCGGAAGGAAGCGTCCATGCGACGGTTGGGGGAGCTCGAGGCGGAGATCATGGACCGCCTCTGGGCTTGGCAGCGTCCCACGACGGTGCGGGAGATCGTGGACGACATCAACGAGCACCGTCCGGTCGCCTATACCACGGTGATGACCGTCGCCTCCATCCTCTACAACAAGGGCTGGCTGCTGCGCGCCAAGGAGGGCCGGGCGTGGGTGTACTCACCGGTCCGCAGCCGCGAGGAGTACACCGCGGCGCTGATGGAGGACGCCCTCGGCACCAGCGAGGACCGCTCCGCCGCCCTGACCCACTTCGTCGAGCAGATGGGCCCCGATGAGGTCAGCGCGCTGCGCAAGGCCCTGCGGACCGCGGGGCGGCGGACCAAGGCGTGACGGCCGCCCTCGCCCTGGCCTGCTACGCCGCCGTGGTCGGCGCAGCGGCCCCCAGGGCGCTGGCGCGTAGCGCCTGGCCGCATCGTGCACCCGCCCTGGCGGTTGCCGTTTGGCATGGGTTGGTCCTGTCATTCACCATCGCGCTCGCTCTGACCACTTATCACCTCGTCACCCCAACTTGGCATCTTCATAATGGAATGTCCGGCTTGCTCCGGTTCTGCGGGTTGACGCTGAACGCCCGAATCCCGGGCACGGGCCCGATCGGCGTTCCGGCCATCGCCGCACCGGCCTCGGTGGCGTTGGTTCCGCTCGTCTGCTTCGGCCATGAGGTGCTGCGGGCCCGGCGCGTCCGCGCCCGCCACCGGGGCGTTCTGGACGTGGTCGGCCGGCGCTCGGCGCGGCTGCGCGCCACCGTGCTGGACCATGACACGCCCGCGGCCTACTGCCTGCCCGGCCGCAGGCCGCGGATCGTGGTGAGCGCGGGCGCGCTGCGGCTGCTCTCCCCCGCGCAGCTGGAGTCCGTACTGGAGCATGAGCGCGCGCATATCGCGGGCCGCCACCATCTGGCGCTGGCGGCCACGGAGGCGTTCGCCCGGGTGTTCCGGTGGCTGCCGCTGGCGCGCGAGGCCAGGGCGCAGACGGCGCTTCTGCTGGAGATGGCCGCGGACGACCGCGCGCTGCGCCGCCATCCGCGCCAGGCGCTCGTCTCCGCCCTCTACACGATGGCGGCGGGCCACGCCCCCCATGCCCCCGGCGGGGCCTTCGCCGTGGGCGGACCGGGCGCGGTGGTCCGGCTGCGGCGGATGCTGGATGCCCGGCGGCGTCCGCATCCGGCGCTGTGCGGCGTGGCGGCGGCAGTCGCGGTGGGCTTACCGCTACTGCCTCCCCTGCTGGGCTGCGCCCCCGGGATGTAGCGCCCCAAGCCGCCCCCAGGGCCCACCGCGGGCCATACGGAGGGACGCAGACCCGGGGCGGGGTGTGACGCGGCTCAGAGCCGGTCGAGCAGCGTCCGCAAGGTGGCGACCTCGGTGGACTGGTTCTTCACGACGTCGTCGGCGAGCTTCTTGGCCTTGGCGTTACGGCCGTTCTTCTTCTCGTCCTTCGCCATGTCGATCGCGCCCTCGTGATGGTCGATCATCATGGTCGCGAAGGCCCGGTCGAAGGCGGGCCCCTTGGCGGCCTTGAGCTTCCGCATGTCCTCCTCGGACATCATTCCGCCCATAGCGCCCTTACCGCTTGCACCGTGGTCCATTCCGGGCATCCCGCCCGACGACGCCTTCTCCGGCTTGCCCCAGCCCTTGAGCCAGGACTTCAGGGTGACGATCTCCGGGTCCTGAGCCTTCTCGATCCGCCCCGCCAGGCTCTTGATCCGCGCGTTCGAGGCCCGGTCGTCGGCCGGCCCGGCCATCTCCAGGGCCTGCTCATGGTGCGGGATCATCCTCTGCGCGAAGCCGACGTCCGCGTCGTTGAACGCTCCCGCAGCGGAGCTCGCGGTCGCCTCGGAGGTGGCGGACTCCTTCGCGCTCGTGTGGTCCATGTCCTTCATGTCGTCGTTCCCGCCACAGCCGGCGAGCAGCAGCCCTCCGGCGGCGACGGCGCCCACGAGGGCGAGACGGCGGGGAGCGGCCGACGCGGGACACGCGTGAATGCGGTCATGTCGATATACCTCTTTTTGCCAAGTGTTGACTGTTCCATGGGCGTACCGGCGCTTTACCCGCGGTTCGGCCTATATCCGCAGAACAGGCAGGGCAGTGAGGTCGGGGCCGGGCGAGGGAGGATCGGGCCGGGCGACGACGGGCGCCGCCACGGGAAGCCTCAGCGGCGGACCGCTCCGGCGAGTGAGCACGGCACCCAAGAGCGCTCCGAGCACCCAGACGCCGAGCACCGCGACACACAGCGAGGCCATGTCCATACCGGTCATGGGTTCGCGTGGCTTTGTCTCGGGCACGGCCGGGGCATGCCCTGCCTCGGCGGACAGGGCAGGGGCGGCCCGCTGCGGTCCGGAGCCGGTGGCGGCCGTACGGCCGCCGTGATCGCCGCCGTACGACCCGGGGTCGCCGTTATACGACCCGGGGTCGCCGTTGTACGCCGCGGGGCGCATCTCACCGGGCGCATGGCGCGCCGAGTGAGTCATGCCCGCTCCGGAGCCGCCGTCGGGATGTGTTGTGTCAGTACGTGTGCGGACCCCCCGAAAGCCCCCCGGAGCCGCTCAGCCCTCCCGCAGCGCCAGCCTGGCCAGCATGTTCTTCGCCTCATCGGCGACCTGGGCGTCCGCCACCACCTCATAGCGCGCGGCCACGATCTGGCTGCGGGACGAGAAATCGCGCCGCCCTCCGGTCATGGCGTGCCCGACGAACCCGAAGATCGCGCCGAACACCGCGCCGTAGACCAGACCGCTCACCAGCAGCACGATCACGTTGTGGGCGCCCGCCGCGAAAACGGACAGCAGCAGCCCGATCAGCAGCCCGAACCACGCCCCCGTACCGGCGCCCGCGAGCGCCGCACGGCCCCTGGTCAGCCGCCCGAGCACGGTCTCGACCATCCGGAGGTCCGAGCCGATGATCGCCGTGTGCTCCACCGGGAACTTGTTGTCGGCCAGGAAGTCCACCGCGCGCTGGGCGCCGGCGTAGGTCGGGTACGAGCCGACGACCGGGCGGTCGACCACCTCCGACGGCGGTTGCTGGGTCATCGCTGACTCCCTCCGTCAAGGAGAGCGTGCGCCCGCGCCTGCCCCCTCGCAACGGGAGAGAGGCGGGGAAAGAGCGGAGAAACCCGCCGAGGGTCCGCGCAGCCGGGATATCCGGAACGGCCGCCGCGGCTCTCCTCGGCACATTTCCCCGGCACTCTTCGCCGCTCAATTCCCATCCGGCCCGACACCGCGCGATTCCCGGAAGCCTCCCGGTTTCGTATAGCGCGGGGGCAGCAAAAGGAGGCCGGGCGGCGCCGTATAGGGTTATCCGCCCGGGGCGCGGGCGGCGGGGGGGGGGGGGCGATTGGGGGGGCACCAACCGCCGCCGG
>NZ_JBHYVB010000224.1:0-1008 GCF_042750115.1 Streptomyces sp. NPDC059455 | reverse complement strand
GCCGCGGGGGCTACCTTTGCCACTTGCCCCCGCCCACCTGCGACGATAATGCCAACTCCGTCCACAACCCGCGTTGTCCCCTGACCCTCCTGGTCCCTTTCCGCCGAGCGGAAAGGAACCGGAGGCGGGACGGACCTTACGGGTATCAGCCGCAGGCGGCGCGGTCGGCGTGGTCGGTGCGGATGAGGGAGCGCACCATCCGGCACGTGGTGTCGGACGGCGGATGCACCCCGATCCGGGCGGCCGTGGACCGTATCTTGCGGTTGGACGCCTGCTCGGGGCGGTAGACACCGGAGTTGAGCAGCGCGATGGCCAGGCGCATGGCCTTCAGACGGCGGTTGTGGGACTCGTACCACTCACGCGGGCGCCCGGCCGGCATCCGCTTCTTCGGCAGGGTCGGAAAGGTCGGAAGATCCTGAAGAGGGGGTCCGGCAACGGCCATCGGCAACCTCCTGAGTTGGTCGGGAAACCTTCCCTTCAACTCCCTCCATTCTACGGCCGGGTACTGACAAAGGCCCCTGGTCAGACCCCGTTCCAAGGCGATCTCGCGGTACCGTGTGCGGCATGGAGATCTGGATCAATCCGGCATGCTCGAAGTGCCGTAGCGCGCTCACCCTGCTCGAAGCGGAGGGCGCCGGTTACACCGTGCGCCGCTATCTCGAGGACGTACCGAGCCAGGACGAGATCCGCGCGGCGCTCGACCGGCTCGGGCTGGAGCCGTGGGATATCACCCGGACCCAGGAGGCGGCCGCGAAGGAGCTTGGCCTGAAGGACTGGCCGCGTGAGGAGAGCGCACGGGACCGCTGGATCGCGGCGCTCGCCGAACACCCCAAGCTGATCCAGCGGCCCATCATCACGGCGGACGACGGTTCGGCGGTGGTGGGGCGCACGGAGGAGGCGGTGCGGGAGGCGCTGTCCCGGTCCCGCGGCTGACCTCAGAGCCTGTGTCATATCCCCGGCCGGGCGTGCGACGCCTGGCACGCACGCTGATCCGACCGGGGATATGAC
>NZ_JBHYVB010000223.1:0-17732 GCF_042750115.1 Streptomyces sp. NPDC059455 | reverse complement strand
AGGCTCAGCCCCTCCCTGGCTCCGCTCCTCAAACGCCGGAGAGGCTGGGATGCCGCTCTCAAGCCCCGGAGGAGCTCAATCATGCCCTCAATCGCCGGGTGAGCCGGTCAGCGCGCGCTCGACTTGCTGGGCCACCTCGGCCGCGTGCATGGGTTTCAGGGGGGCGCCGGAGTCGTCTGTGACATAGAACGCGTCCACCGCGTTGGCGCCGAGGGTGGAGACGTGGGCGCTGCGGACCGCGACGCCGGCGTGTTCCAGTGCGCGGCCGATGCGGTGCAGCAGGCCGGGGGCGTCCTGGGCGCGGACCTCGATCACGGTGGCGAGCTGGGAGCTGCCGGGGGCGACCGTGACCCGGGGTGGTGGGGCGTGCACCCCGCTGCGGCGGGGGTACTTGCGGTAGGCGGCCTCGCGCTCGGCCAGGCGGGCGACGATGTCGAGCGAGCCGTCCAGGGCGCGGAGCAGGTCGTTCCGGAGCCGGGCGGCCTGGGGCAGCGAACCGTACTCGGCCGCCACCCGCCAGCTCAGCAGCAGCACCCCGCCCACCGCGCCCGCCGCGTCCAGCTCGGTCGGCAGTTCGACGGCGCGCAGGTCCGCCGCGCGCACCGTAAGGCGGTGCAGGGCGAGGACGCCGGCCGCCATGGCGAGGACGCCGGGCTGGTCGGGGACGGCGATGAGAAGTTCCACGCCGATCGGCTCGGGGCCGGTGGGCCCCTCCTCCGGCGGCCCTTCGGTGACGTCCGTAAGGAGGCCCGTTTCGCCGGGCGGCAGCGCCTCGGAGCGTGCGTGCAGGGCCAACACCGGGCCGCCGGTGCGCCATGCCTCGACCGCGAGGCGTTCCTGTTCGGCCGTGGTGTGCTGCGGGGTGGACAGGTCGTCCGCCGGTTCGCCCGCGAGCACCGCCGAGACCCGTTTGACCAGGTCGGCGACGAGGGAGCCGCGCCAGGCGCTCCAGGCCGCGGGGCCGGTGGCGAGGGCGTCGGCCTCAGTGAGGGCGTGCAGCAGTTCCAGAGTGGTGGCGCTGCCGACGGCCTCGGCGACCGAGCGCACCGTGGCCGGGTCGTCCAGGTCGCGGCGGGTGGCGGTCTCGACGAGCAGCAGATGGTGGCGTACGAGGGTGGCGAGGACCGCGACGTCCGCGCGGTCGAAGCCGATGCGGGCGGCGACATCGCGGGCGATGGTCTCCCCGGCCACCGAGTGGTCTCCGGGCCAGCCCTTGCCGATGTCGTGCAGCAGTGCGGCGACCAGCAGCAGATCGGGGCGGCCGACCCGGCGGCTGAGGGCGCTGGCCCGGACCGCGGTCTCGACCAGGTGCCGGTCCACGGTCCAGCGGTGGACGGGGTTGCGCTGCGGTCGGCAGCGCACCCGCTCCCAGTCCGGCAGCAGCCGGGTGATCAGCCCCTCGACCTCGAGGGCCTCCCACACTCCGACGGTGGACTCGCCCGCGCCCAGCAGCGTGATCAGCTGTTCCCTGGCCTCGGGCGGCCACGGCACGGGCAGCGGCCGGGCGGCGGCGGTCAGCCGCCGTACGGCGTGCAGGGACAGCGGTAGTCCGGCCTGGGCGGCGGCCGCGGCGGCCCGCAGGGGGAGCACCGGGTCACGGTCGGGGCGCGCGGCGCGGGCCAGCACCACCTCGCCGTCCTGCTCCACCACGCCCTCGGCGAGCGGGCTGCGCTCCCCCGCGTCCACGCCGCTTCCGGCGCCCCCGCGCCCGCCGCGGCCGCCCAGGAGGGCACGTAGCCGCGGCCGGGCGGCCGAGCGGGCGCGCAGCACCCGTTCGACCTCGCGCCAGGTGACATCGGAGGCGTAGGAGATGATCCGGGCGGATTCGTAGATCTGGCGCAGCAGGGCGTCGGCGTCCAGCAGTCCGAGGGCGCCCGCGACCTGGTCCTGCTCCTGGAGGGCGAGGCGCTCGGTGGCGCGGCCGGTTGACAAGTGGAGCACGTCGCGGGCGTCCAGCAGCCGCCGCCGCGCGTCGTCGAGGCCCTCGCGGGGGGCGTCGGCGAGCCAGGAGGCGGCGATGGCGCGCAGCGCGGTGGCGTCGCGGAGCCCGCCGCGGGCCTCCTTCAGATCGGGTTCGAGGAGGAACTGCAGCTCTCCGTGGCGCTCGGCGCGCTCCTGGCACAGCTCGTGGAGCTCGGGCAGCCGCCGCGGGGCCTGGGCCCGCCAGTCGCCGAGGACGGTGGTGCGCAGATCGGCGGTGAGCGCGGCGTCGCCCGCGATGTGGCGGGCGTCGAGCAGGCCGAGCTGGACCTTCAGATCCTCGGCGGCGGTCCCGCGGGCCTCGTCGGGGGTGCGCACGGAGTGGTCGAGGGCGAGGCCCATGTCCCAGACGGGGTACCAGATGTGGTCGGCGAGTGTGGCGAGGGCCGAACGGTCGGCGGAGCCGTCGTGCAGCAGCAGCACATCGAGGTCGCTGCGCGGGGAGAGTTCGCCGCGTCCGTAGCCGCCGACGGCCACCAGGGCGACGCCCCGGGCGATCCCGGCGGTCTCCGCGCCGCCGGTGAGCAGGGCGGCCAGCCACTGGTCGGTGAGTTCGGCCAGGGCGGTGCGGCGCGGTGCCCCGGACCGCGACTCCTCCTGGAGGAGTCGCAGCCGCGCCGCCGCGTAGCCGCCGGGCCCCGAGTCGGTGGTGTGGGTCGTGGTCTCGAGGCTGTCCGTCAACTCGGCTCCCTGTCCGCGTGCCACTGGTGGTCCGGAGGGGTCAGAGGGCGTCCGGGCCGCGCTCCCCGGTGCGGACGCGGACCGCGGTCTCGACGGGGACGCTCCAGACCTTGCCGTCCCCGATCTTTCCGGTGCGGGCGGCCTTGACCACGACGTCGACGAGGTCATCGGCGTCCTCGTCCTCGACCAGCACCTCTATGCGCACCTTGGGCACCAGGTCGACGGTGTACTCCGCGCCCCGGTAGACCTCGGTGTGGCCGCGCTGACGGCCGTAGCCGCTGGCCTCGGTGACGGTCAGCCCCTGGACGCCGAACGCCTGCAGCGCTTCCTTGATCTCGTCGAGCCGGTGCGGCTTCACTACTGCGGTGATGAGCTTCACGCGTCCACCTTCTTGTCGTGCGGCTTCTGCGGCGCGGACGCGCCGGCCTGGCCCGCGGCGGGCACCGTACTACGGGGGGACCCGCCCACCGCGCTGAAGTCGTAGGCGGTCTCGGCGTGGAACGCCTGGTCGACGCCGCCGAGCTCATCGTCCTCACTGGCCCGCAAGCCGATGGTGACGTGGATGAGCTTGGCCAGGATCCAGGAGACGGCGAAGGAGTAGAGCAGCACCGTGAAGGCGCCGAGGGCCTGCTTGCCCAGCTGGGTCATGCCGCCGACGCCGTCGGTGGCCAGGACGCCGACCAGGAGGGTGCCGATGAGGCCGCCGACCAGGTGCACCCCGACCACGTCGAGCGAGTCGTCGTAGCCCAGCTTGTACTTGAGGCTGACGGCCCAGGAGCAGACGACTCCGGCCACCAGGCCGATCACGATGGCGCCCCAGGCGTTGACCGCCGCGCCGGAGGGGGTGATGGCGACCAGGCCCGCGACCGCGCCGGAGGCGGCGCCCAGGGTGGTGAACGCGCCGTGCCGGATGCGCTCGTAGGCGAGCCAGCCGAGCATGGCGACGCCGGTGGCGATCTGGGTGTTGAAGGCCATGTTGGCGGCGGTCCCGTTGGCGGCGAGGGCGGAACCGGCGTTGAAGCCGAACCAGCCGAACCACAGCAGACCGGAGCCGAGCATCACCAGCGGCAGGTTGTGCGGGCGCATCGGGTCCTTCTTGAAGCCGATGCGCTTGCCGAGCACCAGGGCCACGGCGAGGCCCGCGGCGCCCGCGTTGATGTGCACCGCCGTGCCGCCCGCGAAGTCGATGACCTCCTTCTTGAACAGCCAGCCGTCGGCTTGCCAGACCCAGTGCGCGACCGGGAAGTAGACGACCGTGGCCCACAGGGTGATGAAGAGCGCCCAGGCGCCGAACTTGACGCGGTCGGCGACGGCTCCGCTGATCAGCGCGGGGGTGATCACCGCGAACATCAGCTGGAAGAGCGCGAAGGCCAGGACCGGGATCGCGTCCGGCTTCTCGCCCCACAGCGAGGTCGGGTCGATGCCCTTGAATCCGATGTGGTCGAGATTGCCCAGCAACCCGCCGCCGACGTCATCGCCGAAGGTGAGCGAGTAGCCGAACAGCACCCACAGCAGCGAGACGACGCCGAGCGAGATGAAGGACATCATCAGCATGTTCAGGACGCTCTTCACCCGCACCATGCCGCCGTAGAACAAGGCCAGGCCGGGGGTCATCAGCATCACGAGCGCGGCGCTGATCAAGACGAACGCTGTATTTGCGCCATTCAATGTGGACGTCTCCTCGAAGCGACGGCCCGTGCGGGCAGGACATCGGTGGGCCGGTATTCGCCTCGAGGTTGGCGCAGCGCCGTTTCAGCCGATGCCCCTCGATGTTTCACCGCAGTGACGAAGGACGCGGGAGTGTTACGTGGCGGTGAACCGCGGTGGGCGGGCCGGAGCCCTCCGTTACGGTGTCGCGATCATCACCGGAGCCGCTCAGACGGCCTGGCCGGGGCCGGTCGTCTCGGGGGTGTCGGGCATGAGGGTGGCCAGCCGCTCACTGAGATCGGTGACCTCCGGCACGTCGCCGAACTGGCGCACCGCCGTGTCCACGGTCTTGCGCAGCCGGTTGTTGACCCGCTCCGAGCGCACCCGCTTGGCGAGCGGCAGCGCCTCGCGGGCGACCGCGGCGGCCTGCTCGGGCTGCTTCTGGAGAAGGTGAACAGTGGCCATGCCGATCAGGTTGAGCGCATACGAACGCTGGGGGCCGGACTGGTTCTCGGTCTCCTGGCCGAAGAGCTGCACGGCCTTGCGCATCACCGGGTCGGCCATCTTGGCGTAGGTGGGGCTGCGGCCGGCCACATAGGCGAGGTCGCGGTAGGAGTGGGCGTTCTCCGCGTTGAGCTCGGCTTCGGAGAAGAAGCGGATCCAGTCCGGGTCGCCGTCGCCCCCGGCGGATTCGGCGAAGGTGTCCTCCGCCATCTTCACGGCGCGGTGGCACTTGCTGGGCTGGCCCATATTGGCGTAGGCGCGGGCCTCCATCGCATACAGCATGGCCTGGGTGCGCGGCGTGGCGTTCTCCCGGCTGCCGTACTGCGCGAGGTGGATCAGCTCCAGCGCGTCGTCGGGCCGCCCGACGTGGATCATCTGCCGGCTCATGCTGGAGAGGACATATGAACCGAGGGGGCGGTCGCCGGACTCCTTGGCGGCGTGGAGGGCGAGCACGAAGTACTTCTGCGCGGTGGGCTGGAGCCCGATGTCGTAGCTCATCCACCCGGCCAGCTGGGCGAGCTCGCCCGCGACCTTGAACAGCCGCCGGGAGACCGCGTCCGGATGCGGCTCCTGGAGCAGGTCGGTGACCTCGTGCAACTGGCCGACCACCGCCTTGCGGCGCAGCCCGCCCCCGCACTGGGCGTCCCAGGCGCGGAACATCACGATGGTGGACTCCAGCAGCTCCAGCTCGGGCACGGAGAGCCGGGAGACCCGGCGCGCGCGACCGCCGTCGGCCGCCCGGGCGCCGCCGGACTGTCCGCTCGTCGAGGGCACCAGCCAGCGCTGCATGGGCTCGATGAGGGCGGGGCCCGCGGACAGCGAGAGCGAGGTGCCGAGGAAGCCGCGGCGGGCCAGCATCAGATCGCTGCGGGAGAACTCGCCGATCAGCGCGACGGTTTCGGGCCCGGCCCAGGGAAGGTCCACCCCGGACACGGACGGTGACCGGTGGACGGCGCGCAGCCCGAGGTCCTCGATGCCGACCACACAGCCGAAGCGCTCGGAGAACAGCTCGGAGAGGATCTGCGGAATCGGCTCGCGGGGCTGCTCGCCGTCCAGCCAGCGGCGCACCCGCGAGGTGTCCGTGCTGATGTGGTGGGCACCTAACTGCCGCGCTCTCCGGTTGACTTGGCGCGCCAGCTCCCCCTTCGACCAGCCGCTGCGCACGAACCACGACCCCAATTGCGCATTGGGGCGCTTCCCAGCACCGCCGCCGCCGTCGCCCACCCGGAACGCCCCCATCCCACGAATCTTCCCGAACCGCCACCAGAATGCCTTCTGTCACGGTCAGTTGTCCCCGGGATGCGGCGCATCAACCGTCCAGACGGGGAACCGCCTCATGCCAGTGGCATGTACCGATCCGTACTCCGCCCGTCGTCAGCTCGCATTCGAGCGAGCGCCGTTTCCAGGGACTGTGCACTGAAAGTAATCCTACGATCACGCCTCCGGCGAGGCGGTTCCCGAAAACGCCACCATTCGCCACCCCTTCGAATGAACCCGGTTGCCGTTTCCCACGATTCACTTGACACCGAGGCGACGGGAACAGGTGAAGGGGTGCACGTGGGGGCGCACGGGTCGCGTCTCACCACCTCCGTCACATCGGAGCGCACACCACCGCACCTCATCGGCGACGGAGCGTCATCGTGACGCTCCGGCTCGTAACCATCGAGAGCGGGACCCGTTGGAGGGGGCATGGGCTTCACGATCGGCGGCATCCGGGACATGCGGTCCGGCTCACGGCGCCGCGGCCGTACGTCCGAGTCCACGACGGTGGCGGAGTACACCGGTCTGTGGGGCTGGGACGTGGTGCCGGGCGCGCGGGCGGCACGGGGCTCGGGCGGCGGCAGAAACGAATGTTCATGCGGTGACCGGGACTGTCCCTCCCCCGGGGCGCATCCGCTCGCCTTCGCCCCCGGCGTCCCGGCGGGCGCCACGCTGGACGCCGCCGCGGCCGCGTGGGAGCGGGTCCCCGGGGCGGCCGTACTGCTGCCCGCGGGCCGCTCGTTCGACGTCCTGGAGGTCTCGGAGTACGCGGGCGGACACGCGCTGGTCCGGCTGGAGCGGATGGGGCTGCCCCTCGGCCCGGTGGCGGCCACCCCGCACGGGCGCGCCCAGTTCTTCGTCGCCCCCGGCGCCGCCGCCGAACTTCCCGAGCTGCTGTACCGCATGGGGTGGGACGACGCCGACCTCGATCTGCGCTGCCTGGGCGCGGGCGACCACATCACCGCCCCGCCCTCGGACCTCGGCGGCCTCGGACCGGTCCGCTGGCTGCGCCCGCCGACCCTCGACACCGCGGGCCGCCCGCCGCACGCCCGGCTGGTCCTGGGGACCCTGGCCTATTTGAGTCATCGGGCCGGGGGCTGAAGGCGGCTCGTCCCTTACGTGCGAACGCCGGACGGGCCGGGAGTTCAACCCCGGCCCGTCCGGCGCGATACGGGTAATCCCCCCATCACCGGCCTCAGCCGCCGATCAGCGCGTCGACGAACGCCTCCGGCTCGAACGGCGCGAGATCGTCCGCGCCCTCGCCCAGCCCCACCAGCTTGACCGGGACGTTCAGCTCACGCTGGACCGCCACCACGATGCCGCCCTTGGCCGTGCCGTCCAGCTTGGTCAGCACGATGCCGGTGATGTCCACCACCTCCGCGAACACCCGCGCCTGCACCAAGCCGTTCTGCCCGGTCGTGGCGTCCAGGACCAGCAGCACCTCGTCCACCGCGCCGTGCTTCTCCACGACCCGCTTGACCTTGCCCAGCTCGTCCATCAGACCGGTCTTGGTGTGCAGCCGCCCGGCGGTGTCGATCAGGACGACATCCGCGCTCTCGGCGATGCCCTCCTTCACCGCGTCGAAGGCGACCGACGCCGGATCGCCGGCCTCCGGACCCCGGACCGTACGGGCACCGACCCGCTCGCCCCAGGTCTGCAGCTGATCGGCGGCAGCCGCGCGGAAGGTGTCGGCCGCGCCGAGCACCACCGACTTGCCGTCGGCCACGAGCACCCGGGCCAGCTTGCCGGTCGTGGTCGTCTTACCGGTGCCATTGACGCCGACGACCATGACGACGCCCGGCTTCTCCTCACCGTTCGCGCCCACACCGCTCTCGGTGTGCACCGAACGGTCGGCCTCGGTGCCGATGAGGTGCAGCAGCTCCTCGCGCAGCAGACCGCGCAGCTCGTCGGGCGTACGGGTGCCGAGCACCTTCACACGCTCCCGCAACCGCTCGACCAGCTCCTGCGTCGGCGCCACACCGACGTCCGCGGTCAGCAGCGTGTCCTCGACCTCCTCCCAGGTCTCGTCGTCGAGGTGTTCCCGGGACAGCAGCGTCAGCAGCCCCTTGCCCAGAGTGTTCTGGGAACGGGACAGCCGGGCGCGCAGCCGGACCAGCCGGCCGGCCGAAGGCTCCGGGACCTCGATCGGCGGGACCTCGGGCGCGGGCGCTTCCGCGGTCGCGGCCTGGGCCTCGGCGCCCGGAAGATCCACCTCCTCGATGGTTCTGCGTGGTTCCTCACGCGGGGTTTCGGCCTCCTCGCCGACGTGCGGTTCGGCGGGCGGCGCGGTGACGGTGGGGCTGCTCGGCGGGGGCGGGGGCAGCCGCTTCTTCTTGCGGCCGCTGATCACGAGCCCGCTGATCGCGGCGACCGCGACCACAGCGATGACTACGGCAAGGATGAGGTATTCCATAACGCCCCCCAGTATCAGCCACGAGGGGGAGCGAGTCATTCGCCTCCCAGCCCGGCCTGCCGGGCGCGCACAATCGCCTGGGCACGGTCCCGCACCTGAAGCTTGGCGAAGATCGATCCGACGTGGTTGCGCACCGTCTTGTCCGTCACCACCAGCCGCTGGGCGATCTGGCGATAGCCGAGCCCGGCCGCGAGCAGATCCAGCACCTCCAGCTCCCGGGCGGTCAGCGTCGGGAACGCCTCCTTCGCGGACGCCGAGCCCGACGCGCCGACCAGCACCCCGAGCCGCTCGGCCATCCGCGGGCTGAAGACCGCGCCGCCGCGCGCCACGGTGTGCAGGGCCCGCAGGATCTCGTCCCGGCCCGCGCCCTTGAGGAGATAGCCACGGGCCCCGGCGCGCAGGGCGGCCAGCAGACTGTCGTCGTCCTCCGACATCGTCATGACCAGCACCCGGATCTCGGGGTGATCGCACAGGATCCGCCGGGTCGCCTCCAGCCCGGACCGGCCCGGCAGCGCGAGATCCATCATCACCAGATCCGGGCCGGTGCGCACGGCCTCGGCCATCGCCCCGTCGGCGCAGGCCGCCTGGCCGACGACCGTGAACGCGTCGTCGAGATTGACGGCGGCGGCCAGCCCCTCCCGAAAGAGGGGATGATCGTCCACCAGCAACACCCTCCACTGCACGCCTCGCTCGCCTTTCTTTTTAGGCTCGGTTCGCTTCCGGGGCGCCTCAGTCTCCCCCAGCTACCGCTGGGAGGTGCCCCCTGCCGGAAGACCTCAGCGCGCAAAAGCCTTACGGCGCCCGGCTCATCGATCTACTGGTCTTGAGGAGGGCCCGGCAGGCCTCGTGCCCGGTCGGCTTCCGGTGCTCCTCCGGGTTGCCGTGTTCGCCCGGGCCCGCGAGGGGCAGTACCGCGTGGACCACCGTGCCGGTCGCCGATCCGGTCACCGAGCAGGAGCCGCCGATCTCCTCGGCCCGTTCGGTGACCGAGGCGAGGCCGACGCCGGGCACCGCGGTCTCGCGCAGGCCGCTGCCGTCGTCGGTGACCTTGACCTCGAGGGTGTCCGGGCCCGCGGTCAGCTCGACGCTCACCTGGCGTGCCCGGGCGTGCCGTACGGCGTTGGTCAGCGACTCCGCCGCGATCCGGTACGCGGCCGTCTCCACCCCGGGCGACAGCGGGGGCAGCGCGGCGGGGCGGCTGGCCACGCTGACCCGCAGGCCGTCGACGCCCAGCCGGTGCGCCAGGTCGCGGACCGCACCGGCCAGCCCGCGCTCGGCCAGCGCGGCCGGGGCCAGGCCCGCGGTGATCCGCCGCACCTCGACCAGGGCTTCGGCGAGCGTCTCGGCGGCCTCGCACAGCTGCGGGGTGGCGGGGTGGCCGGGCGGGCAGGAGGTCTGGGCGATGTCCAGGCGCAGCCTTACGGCGGCCAGTTGGGGGCCGAGTCCGTCGTGGATCTCCCGGCGCAGCCGGCGGCGCTCCTGTTCGCGGGCGAGCACCAGGCGCTCGCGGGCGGCCTGGGCCTCCTCGGCCAGGCGCAGCGCGGCGAGCGCGGGGGCGGCCTGGTCGGCGAGGAGGGAGAGCAGTCCGCTGTCGCGTTCGGCCGGGGTGCCGGAGCCGTCGCGGGAGACCTCCAACCGGCCGACGGTGCGGCCGTGGTGGCGCAGCAGGAACGTCTGGACCGCGCCGGTCAGCGGGGCCCCCGCGGAGGCCAGCCGCCGGGGCCCGGCCCGGGTGTCGACGCTGACGGCGGCGCCCGAGACGCCGAGGTCCTCCACGGCGCTGCGGCAGATCTGCTGGGGCACCTCGCCGGGGTGCGGGGCCTGTTGGAGCCGTACGGCGAGGGCGCTCACGGCCTCGTGCGGGCGGGCCCGGGGCCCGTAGAAGGCGCGCTCGACGCAGAGGGTGAGCTTGCGGGCGCTGGGCCGCAGTCCCCAGCCCAGCACCAGGGCGCAGCCGGCGGTGATGGTGGTGGCCCCGCTGCGTACGGAGGGGAGTCCGGCCTGGACGGCGACGACCGCGCAGACCACCACGGCGGCCAGCGAGGTGAGCACGAAGGCGCGGGCGAGGCGGTGGCTGGTGGAGCGGTCCAGCCGCCATATGCCGGTGCGGGCGACGCCGAGGCATATCGCGGCGGCCCATACGGCGCTGCCGACCGTACGGGCCACGATCGTGGGCACGCCCTCGCCCCACTGGGACAGCAGGAGCGAGACGCAGGCGGGGTAGGCGGCGGCCAGCAGCGCCCAGTCGCGCCGCTCGGCACCGCGTGAGAGGGCGGCGCGGCAGCACAGGGCGGCGGTCACGGCCGCGGCGACGCTGCGCAGCACCCAGGGTTCGGCCTCGGCGTAGGCGTCGAGGTGGTCGAAGGCCCACTGGCCGCTCGCGGTGGAGAACGCCGGGTTGGCCACGGAGCCCACCCGGGGCTCGCTGATCAGCCACAGCCCCGCGTACCCCAGCCAGTAGCCGGACGCGCCCAGGCTGATCACCCACCACTGCCACCGCCGGCGCCCGCCCCGGGGGAACAGCCACAGCGGCAGCAGCAGTACGGTCAGCGGGCGGCAGGCCATCTTGGCGGCGGCGAGCAGCAGGGACAGCACGGCGCCCGTGGTGCCCAGGTCGGCCAGGCCCAGCAGTCCGGCGGCGGCCGAGGGCAGCAGCCACAGGCCGCCGGCCACCAGCAGGACGCCGCCGTAGCGCCGGGCCGAGCGCTCGGCGAGCAGCAGCACGCCGACGCCCAGCACCGGGACGCCCACGGCGACCCTGGTCAGCACGGTGGCGCCCCGGGGGTCGGGGTAGACGAGCGCGAGCCACTCGTCGTTGACCCGCAGCAGCCCGGCCACCCAGCCGGCCAGGACCACCACGATCAGTGCCGATACCCCGCCCGCGGCGCACACGGCGCGGTCCTTCGGCAGTGCGGCCTGTCGCATCTCAACCGGCGGCCGGCCCGGTGGTCCGGGCGCGCGCGGCGCCGGAGCCGCCGCCTCTGACCCACAGCGTGACGTAGTTGTCGTTGCGGCCGGGGCGGCACTTGTACTCGGCCCACTTGTGCCGTTCGACACCGGCCTTGCCCGCGCGCTTGCAGGCCGCGGTGGTGTCGTAGTGCCCCGCCTCCCACCAGTCGGTGTCGGCGGACGTGGCGGCATGGGAGGAGGCGGTGGCGGGGGAGGCGGCCGCGGTCCACATGACGGCCCCGGCGCTCAGGCCGAGGGCGATCGCCGTGCGGATTCGGGTAGGGCGCATGGTCGTTCTCCTTGTGTCTCGCCCGAGCACTACCCGCCACCGCGGCCGTGAAGTGCGCGGATGCCCCGGCCCACCCGAACCGGTGACCTCCTAGCACCCCCGTTTCCATCGGCGGCGCCGGTCTCCGGTGCTCACCCCACGAGCAGTAGTACGGCCACCGCGATCGTCTCCGCCTCTCCGTAAGGCAGTCCGAAGCGCATCAGGGCGAGCATGATGGGCTGTGCCGCCCAGACCTCCAGCGTGTCGAGGAAGTTCGCGAGCCGGTGGGCGTAGCGGCGCACCATGGCGGTCTCGCGGGGGCTGAGCCGGCTGAGCAGCTTGGCCAGCAGCGCGCCCCCGTGGCGGAGGGCGGTCACCAGCAGCCGCTGCCGGATGAGCCGCGCCGCCTCGGGGTCGGGGCCGGTGCGGGTGGTGTCGCCGGAGAAGAGCAGGGCCTTGGCGGTTTCCAGGGGTCCGGGGTCGCCGGCGGTCTGCCGGACCCGGGTGATGAGATCGTCGATGTCGGCCGCGGTGATGAGCGTTTCCCCCGTGCTGATCGTCACGCGCCCCTCCTCAGTTGGTGTGTGCGGGCTGTGGCCCATGGGGCGGGCCGACCCTCACCATCGGCCGCCCCGCGTCCCAGGCACATGAGTCATCCGCCCCGGCCGTGCCCGTGCGGTGGGCCGAATGGGCCATGACGGTGGTTATTTGACGGTCCGTCAGCTACGGTCCGGCTGCCGCGTTCCATGACGAAGGAGGACATCCGCATGCCCGTCACGGTCGTACGCCTCAACCTCGTCGATCCCGACGCGACCCCGCGCGGCCTGTCCGAGCGGTACCGCGCCGCGCTGGAGATGGCGGCCTTCGCCGATGAGCGGGGCGTCTCCACCCTCCAGACCGAGGAGCACCACGGGTCCCCCGACAACTGGCTGCCCGCCCCGCTGGCCTTCGCGGGCACGCTGCTGGGCGCCACCCGCCGGATCACCGTCACCGTCTCGGCGCTGATCGCGCCGCTGTACGACCCGCTGCGGCTCGCCGAGGACCTCGCCGTGCTGGATCTGGCCAGTGGCGGGCGGCTGATCACGGTGGCGGGGATCGGCTACCGGCCGGAGGAGTACGCGACCCTGGGCACGGACTGGAAGCGGCGCGGCGCGCTGCAGGACGAGGTGCTGGAGACGCTGCTCGCGGCCTGGACGGGCGAGCCCTTCGAGCACCGGGGCCGCACCGTCCGGATCACCCCGCGTCCGTACACCCGGCCGCATCCGCCGCTGCTGATCGGCGGCAGTTCCCAGGCGGCGGCCCGCCGCGCGGCCCGCCTCGGCCTGCCGTTCTTCCCGAGCGCGCATCTGCCGGAGCTGGAGGCGTACTACCACGCGCGGCGGGAGGAGTACGGCACCGAGGGCTGGTGTCTGATGCCCCCGGCGGCCACCCCGCTGCTGCATCTGTCCGAGGACCCGGACCGGGCCTGGGAGGAGTACGGCGCCCATCTGCTGTACGAGGCGCGCAGGTACGCCTCCTGGCAGCAGGGCACGGTGCGCTCGGCGGTGCGTTCACGGGCCGAGGACGTGGCGGCGCTGCGCCGTGAGGGCGTCTACCGCATCGTCACCCCGGAGGAGTGCGTGGCGCTGGCGGAGGAGGGCGGCGAGATGGCGAGTCTGGTGCTCCATCCGCTGTGCGGTGGGATGCCGGTCGAGGAGGGCTGGCGGTCCCTGCGGCTGTTGGCGGAACGAGTGCTGCCCCGCCTCAAGGACTGAGGCGGGGCAGTTCTCCTGTGCGAGGAGTGGGCGGCGGGGGGATTTAGCCCATCTCCTCCAACGCCTTGCCCTTGGTCTCCGGCACCCACTTGAGGATGAACGGGATCGAGAGCAGGGCGAAGGCCGTGTACATGATGTACGTACCCGACAGGTTCCAGTCCGACAGGCTCGGGAAGCTGGCGGTGATGGCCCAGTTGGCGATCCACTGGGCGGAGGCGGCGACACCGAGGGCGGCGGCGCGGATCTTGTTCGGGAACATCTCGCCGAGCAGGACCCAGACCACCACGCCCCACGAGAGGGCGAAGAAGAGCACGAAGGAGTGGGCCGCGATCAGCGCCAGGACACCCTCCGCGTGCGGCAGCTTGCCGTCCACCAGGTGCGCCGAGAAGGCCCAGGCCACCAGGGAGAGGGAGACGGCCATGCCCACGGAGCCGATGAGCGCGAGCGGCTTGCGGCCGACCCGGTCGACGAAGATCATCGCGATCACGGTGCCGAGGATGTTGATGATTGACGTGGTGAAGGAGTAGAAGAACGAGCTGCTCGGGTCGACACCGACGGACTGCCACAGCGTCGAGGAGTAGTAGAACGCCACGTTGATGCCGACGAGCTGCTGGAAGACCGAGAGCCCGACGCCGATCCACACGATGGGCAGCAGACCGAACCGGCCGCCGAGGAGGTCCTTGAAGGTCGACTTCTCCTCACCGCGCATGGCCCGGTCGATCTCGGCGACCCGCACATCGAGGTCCACGGTCTTGCCCTCGACCTCCGCCAGGACCTGCTTGGCTTGGGCGGTGCGGCCGACGGAGATCAGGAAGCGGGGCGACTCGGGGATGGCGAAGGACAGCAGCCCGTAGAGGACGGCGGGGATGACCATGACGCCGAGCATCCACTGCCATGCCTCCAGGCCGGCGATCTGCCCGCGCTGGTCGCCGTCGGCCATGTTGAGGATGCCCCAGTTGACGAGCTGGGAGATGGCGATGCCGACGACGATCGCGGCCTGCTGGAAGGAGGCGAGCCGGCCGCGGTAGGCGGGCGGGGCGACCTCGGCGATGTAGGCCGGGCCGATCACCGAGGCCATGCCGATGCCGACGCCGCCGAGCACCCGCCAGAAGGCCAGGTCCCACAGCGAGAAGGGCAGCGCCGAGCCGACCGCGCTGATCGTGAAGAGGGCGGCGGCGATCTGCATGACGCGGATCCGGCCGATCCGGTCGGCTATCCGGCCCGCGGTGGCGGCGCCGATGGCCGAGCCGATCAGGGCGATGGCCACGACCTGGGCGAGGGCCGCGGAACCGATGTCGTACTTGCCGCGGATGGCTTCGACCGCTCCGTTGATCACCGAGCTGTCGTAGCCGAAGAGAAAGCCGCCCATCGCGGCGGCTGCGGTGATGAAGATGACGTGGCCGAGGTGATCCGGCTGGGCCTTGCGGCCCTCGGCTCCCTGTGCCTGCACGGTGGTGGACAACGTGAACTCCTGACGCCCGCCCGGCAACGGCGCCGGACGTGGGGGGACGGCTGACCCTTCCAGCGGAGGCTGAGGCGTCGACCACCACTTGAAGGTAAAAGCAACGTTGCAGAGACTATTCCTTCAAGTTTCGAAGTCAATAGGGTGTGACGAAGAAATCGCTCCAGCATGCCGACACGCGGGGGCAAGGCTTGACTTCAAGTATTGAATCGGTCACCGCAGGCGCTGGCTGATGACCTTCGAGACGCCGTCACCCTGCATGGAGACGCCGTACAACGCGTCGGCGACCTCCATGGTCCGCTTCTGGTGGGTGATCACGATCAGCTGGGAAGCCTCCTGGAGCTCCTGCATGATCCGGATCAGCCGCTGCAGATTGGTGTCGTCGAGCGCCGCCTCGACCTCGTCCATCACATAGAACGGGCTCGGCCGCGCCTTGAAGATCGACACCAGCAGGGCCACGGCGGTCAGCGAGCGCTCACCGCCCGAGAGCAGCGACAGCCGCTTGACCTTCTTGCCCGGCGGCCGGGCCTCCACATCCACGCCCGTGGTCAGCAT
This sequence comes from Streptomyces sp. NPDC059455, assembly GCF_042750115.1. Taxonomy (NCBI): domain Bacteria; kingdom Bacillati; phylum Actinomycetota; class Actinomycetes; order Kitasatosporales; family Streptomycetaceae; genus Streptomyces; species Streptomyces sp. NPDC059455. The sequence continues at coordinate 2,259 of NZ_JBHYVB010000223.1, read as the reverse complement.
GTTCTCGGGGTCGGTCAGCACCAGCCGCCCCTCCCCGCCCGGGAACAGCCGCGAGAAGACGCCCTCGAACTCGCGCGCGGTGTCCCGGTACGCCTCCGTGAAGACCTGCTCGACCCGCTCGTCGACCTCCTTGACCACCTGGAGGAGATCCGCCCGGGTCTTCTTGAGGTCCTCCAGCTGTTCGCTCAGGAACTGATGCCGCTCCTCCAGCGCCGCGAACTCCTCGAGCGCCAGCGGATTGACCTTGCCGAGCTGCTGGTACGCGCGCTCCGCGGCCTTCAGCCGCTTCTCCTGCTGCGCTCTGACGTAACGCACCGGCTGGTTGCGCGGATGCTCCCCCGCGGCGGAGCCGCTATCGGATGCAGTCTCCGGCAGCACCTCCCCTTCCGCAGGAAGGGACGGCGGGACGAGCTGGTCGGGGCCGTATTCGGCGATCAGCCCGGCCGGTTCGACGCCCAGCTCCTCCAGCGCCTTGGTCTCCAGCTGCTCGATCCGCATCCGCTTCTCGGCACCCAGCACCTCGCCCCGGTGCACCGAGTCGGTCAGCTTGTCCAGCTCGCTCTTGAGATCACGCCCCTGGCCACGGGCGGCGACCAGCTCCCGCTCGCGCTCGGCCTTGGCGCGCTCCGCGGCGTCCCGCTCCTGCTCGGCCCGTACCAACGACACCTCGACATGCGCCAGCAGCTGGCGGGCGCCGGAGGCCACGGCCGATGCCACCTCGGCCTCGTGGCGCAGCCGGGCGCGCCGTTCCTCGGCGCGCGCCCGGGCCTCGCGCTCGGCGCGCGCGCCCCGGTCGAGCGCGTCGGCCCGCCCCGCGAGCCCCTTGACGCGCTCCTCATGCGTACGGACCTGGAGCCGCGCCTCCATCTCGGTCTGCCGGGCGTTGGCGCCGTCGGCCGCCAGCCGGTCGCGTACGGAGGTGTCGGGCTCCTCCTCACCCGGCTCCTCCTCCGCCACGGCCAGCCGCTCGGCGAGCTCCTCGGCCTCCCCGGTCGCCCGCTCCAACGCCTCCTCGGCCCTGGCGACCGCCGCGGTGCTCCGCTCGGCCTCCCCGGCGGCCCCGCGCGCCTGCCCGGCCAACCGGCCCAGCGACTGCGCGACCCGCGACTTCTCCCGGTCCGCCGCGCTCCGGCGGCCCGCGAGCTCCTCCACGAGCGCCAGGCACTCGGCCCGCCGCTCCTGCGCCGCGCGCTGCGCCCCGGCCAGCTCCTCGCACCGCACGGCGAGCCGCTCGAGCTCCGCCGCGGCCTCGTCGACGGACGCCTGCACCTCCAGCAGCGTGGGCGCCCCGGCGGACCCGCCCTGTGCGAAGTGCGCCCCGAGCAGATCGCCCTCGGCGGTCACGGCCGTCAACTCCGGCCGCCGCGTGAGGAGTTCCTCGGCCTCCTCCAAGCCCTCGACCACCACCATGCCGTCGAGCAACCGCCTTACGGCGGGCAGCAGCGCGGCCGGCCCGGCCACCAGATCCGCCACCCGCGGCAACGCTTCGACGGCCGCGGCCTTCCCGTCCGGCTCGCCCCCGGGTCCGACACCCGGTACGGCCGCCTCTCCCCCGGCGGGCTGCGGCACCCGCGCGGAAACGGCCGCCGCGGACGCCCCACCGGCGGCGGCGACCGTGACACCGGGCGCCGAAGCGGCTGGGGCGCCGTCAGACGCCGTACGGGCATCGCGGCCCTCGCCCCCGGACGCCTCCGGCCACGCACCCGGCACCACGGGCCGGTCCGCGCCGGGCCCCGCGGACGCGCTCGCGGCACCCGTATCGCCCCGGCTCGCGGCCTCCGTATCGCCCCGGCTCGCGGCCTCCGTATCGCCCCGGCTCGCGGCCTCCGTGTCGTCCCGGCGCGCGGCCTCCGTGTCGTCCCGGCGCGCGGCCTCCGTGTCGTCCCGGCGCGCGGAGTCGGCCCCCGGCAACCGCGTGCCGGGCACGGCGGCGCCGCCGCCCGCCACGTCGGGAGACGCCCCCGCACCATCGGCGGCGGCCAGCGGCGCGCCCGGACCGCCGGGCTCCGGCGCACCACCCGGCCGAGGGCCCTCATCGGAGCCGGAGAACCCGGTCACCGGACCGTCCGGGGACCGCGTGCCCGGCACGGCGGCAGCGCCGTCAGCCGTCTCGGGGGAGCCCTCCGGCGTGGGCGCGGCAGCCGGGAAACCGGCCCCCGGCCTGGGGGTTTTGGGGGGCGCGGGCGCCGCCCCGCCCGCCTCGAAAGGTGGGACCAAGGCGCCGGGCGCCGCCCGGGGGGGCGGCGCGGGGGGGGGGGG
>NZ_JBHYVB010000222.1:0-17787 GCF_042750115.1 Streptomyces sp. NPDC059455 | reverse complement strand
CGGTACCGGTTTCAGCGGGGCCTCAGCTTGCCCGTGCCATCCTGACCGCGTGCGCATACTGGTGGTGGAAGATGACGCCCGGCTCCGCGAGCTGCTCACCGAGGGTCTGGAGCAGGAGGGTTTCACCATCGAGACGGCGGCCGACGGGCTGAGCGGCCTGGCGCTCGCCCGGTCCGGCGAGTACGCGGCGATCGTGCTGGATGTGATGCTCCCCGGGTGCTCCGGCTATCAGCTGTGCTCGCGGCTGCGCGAAGAGGGCGACTGGACGCCGATCCTGATGCTCACCGCCAAGGACGGCGAGTACGACGAGGCCGATGGGCTCGACGTGGGCGCGGACGACTATCTGACCAAGCCGTTCTCCTTCGTGGTCCTGATCGCCCGGGTGCGCGCCCTGGTGCGGCGCGGCGGGCTGGACCGGCCCGACGTGCTGGAGCTGGGCGATCTGCGGCTGGAGCCCGCGGCGCTGGCCTGCGCGCGCGGGACGGACGAGGTCACGCTCACGGCCAAGGAGTTCGCCGTGCTGGAGTACCTCGCCCGGCGCGCCGGGCAGGTGGTCTCCAAGTCCGAGATCGTGCAGAGCGTGTGGGACGCCGCGTACGACGGCGGGGCGAATCTCGTCGAGGTCTACATCCGCAGTCTGCGCCGGAAGATCGATGTGCCGTACGGACGGCGGTCGATCCGCACGATACGGGGCGCGGGCTATCTGCTGGCCCGCGACGGAGGGTGAGACAGTGGGGCACACAGCGGGCTCGATACGCGTCGCGGACGCGGAGCACATGGCGCACGGGCAGCGGGAGTCGGAGGGCACGCGGACCCACCGCCCGCGCCTGACCTCCGGGTTGAGCGTGCGTGCCAAGGCCGTGCTGGCGGCCGCCGGGACCGTGGCCTTCGCGATCGCGCTGTGCATGCTGGCCCTGGTGCTCGCCCTCCAGCACAACCTCCGTGCCAGCGCCGACCTGGACGCCAGGAACGCCGCCGTGGCGATCAAGGGCCAGCTGGGGAAGACCCGGGTCATGCCCCAGCGGGCGTACATCGTCGCCCCCAGCGCGGTGACGATCAAGGACGCCGCCGGCCGGACGGTCACCGCCGCGACCCCGACGAACGCCGCCTCGCAGGGTTCGACCGGGTTCTTGAGGCTCCCCACCGAACCCCCCGAAATCGCCAAGCCCACCGAACCCGCCGAGCCCACCGAGCCCACCGAACCCGCCAAGGCCGGGCAGCCGTACAGCGTGACGGTGAGCCCCTCGACCACCTCCCTCGACAGCGCCACCGGGCTGCTGCTGCGCCAGGCCGCCCCCGCGGCCGCCGGTCTGGTGCTGTTCGTGGCGGGGCTCACCTGGCTGCTGGTGGGGCGCGCGCTGCGCCCGGTCGCCGCGATGCGGCAGGAGTTCACCGAGATCACCGAGCGCGATCTGCACCGCCGGGTGCCGGTGCCCCGGGCGCGGGACGAGATCCACCGGCTGGCCCGGACCATGAACGCCACGCTGGACCGGCTGCACCGGGCCATGACCCGGCAGCGGCAGTTCGTGGCCGACGCCTCGCACGAGCTGCGCAGCCCCATCGCGGCCGTACGCGCCCAGCTCGAGCTGGTCCTGGCCCGCCCGTCGCGCACCGACTGGCCGGTCGCCGTGCACAAGGCGCTGCGGGACACCGACCGGCTCCAGGCGGTCGCCTCCGATCTGCTGCTGCTCGCCCGGCTCGACGCGCAGGAGGCGCCGGCCAAGGCCGCGGTGGACCTCGGCGCGCTGGCGGCCGAGGAGGTACGGCGCCACCCGGGCGCGCTGACGATGGACCAGCCCACGACTGCCGGGGAGCCGACGGCCGGGGAGCCGACGGCCGGGGACCCGACGGCCGGGGACCGTCTCACGAAATCCGGGAGCCGGGACCGGGCCGCCGTCGTGACCGGCAGCCGGGTGCAGCTGTCCCGGCTGCTCACCAACCTCGCCGACAACGCCCGCCGTCACACCCGTACCAGCGTCTCGATCACCGTGGCGGTCCAGGGCGGCATGGTCGAGCTGGCCGTGGACGACGACGGCCCCGGCATCCCCGAAAGCGACCGCGAGCGCGTTTTCGAGCGGTTCACCCGGCTGGATGATGCCCGGGCCCGCCAGGACGGCGGCACCGGTCTCGGCCTCGCCATCGCCAATGACATCGCTCACGCCCACGGCGGCACCCTTACGGTGCTCACCAGCCCGCGGGGCGGGGCTCGCCTGCTGTTGCGCCTGCCCCGGGCGGCGTAGCCGAACCCCGACCCCGGTGCGGACACGGCCGCCCAGTCGTGAGAGTTTGGCAACTACCGGACCAGACTGATCAGTTGGTCAGTAGTATCTGCCCTTTCTTGGCCGTGTCCCAGATGGAGGTGTCGAAGGTGCTGTCGGGGACGGGGGCCGTCGTGCTGGCCGCGTCCGCGGTGCTGGTACTGGTGTTATCACTGTGCCTCACCTGGGTGGTCAGACTTCGCCGCGCGCTCGCGGAGGCGCGTAGGGCGATCGAGCGGGAACGAGCCGTTTCCGAGCGGGAACGAGCCAACGCGGCCGAAGAGCGGGCGCTGGCGGCCGAGCGCGGCGAGGAGGTCGCCCGGCTGGCCGCCGTACAGACCGATCTGGACGAGGCGGCGCGCCGGGAGCGGATCCTGCGCGACTCCGTCCAGGCGTCGTTCGAGTCCGTGGCCCGCAATATGCACGCCATGTCGATGGTGCAGCAGCAGGTCCTCGACGGCCTGGAACAGCATGTCGAGGACGCCGGGCTGATGGGCGAGGTCATGAAGGCGGACCACGCCGCCGCCCAGATGACCCGTAAGGCCCAGACGCTGCTGGTGATGTGCGGGATCTGGCCCGCGCGGCGGGAGACCCGGCCGGTGTCGCTCTTCGACTGTGTGCGGGGCGCGCAGTCGCGCATCGTGGAGTTCGGCCGGGTGGACGTCCACGGCGGTCAGACCCTCTACGCGGTGGCCCCCGCCGTGGAGGGCCTGATGCACGCGGTGGCCGAACTCCTGGAGAACGCCACCGTCTTCTCCCCCTCCCGCACCCAGGTCGCGGTCGCCATCCGCGAGGTCGCCGCGGGCGCGGTCATCGAGATCGACGACGCGGGGCTCGGAATGCCGCCGGACGTACTGGAGAAGGCCGTGGACCAGCTGCGGGACGGTCTTGACCTGGCCCAGCTGGGCGCGGTGCCCCGGCTGGGCCTCGCCTGTGTGGGGCGCTGGTCGCGGGAGCTGGGCTTCGGCGTCGAGCTGTCCACGGCGTCGGCGTACGGCGGCACACGGGTGGTGGTCTTCGTACCGCACCGGCTGCTGACCGAGCAGACGAGCGCCGTACGGGCGGCGGACCACACGCCGGTGGTCGTGGAGCCCGTGGTCGTCGGCACGGTGAACCAGGACGCGGGCGGTGCGGGGCTCGGCCCGGCCGCCGCGGACCCCGCCGGGAGCGGCCTGCTCAACGGCATGTCCGTGGACGACATCCCCGACATCCCCGACGCGCCCGATGCCCCCGCCCCCCTCGGCACCGGGCTGCCCCGGCGCCGCAACCGCCGCCGCCCGGCCTCCGGAGCCGCGTCGGCTTCCCCCGCCCCCTCAGCCGACGTGATCGACCCGGCCACCGCCTCCGGCGCCGCGGCCCGCGCCGCACCCACCCCGCCGGCCGCGGCGGCCCCCTGGACACCCGAGGCCGCCCGCGCCTCCATCACCAGCGTCGTCTCCGGCACCCGCCGCGGGCGCGCGGAAGCGGAGGCGGAGGCCGTACCGCCCGAGGATGAATCGAGTCCGGACCGAGAAGACCGAGAGGGAGGCCGGTAGTGGCCGGAACCATATCCAGGTTGCCCGACGTTGGATGGATGCTGCGTCCGCTGACCGGGATCCCCGGGGTGCGGCACGCCGTCGTCGTCTCGGAGGACGGTCTGCGCATGGGCCATGACTCCGCCGAGGGGCTGACCGGCGAGGTGTCCCGGCTCGGGGTGGCCGAGGCCGAGTCGCTGGCCGCCGCCTGTGCCGCGCTCACGGTCACCAGCCAGTCCACGGTGTCGCTGCTGTTCGGCGACGAGGCCGGGGTGCGGCAGCTGATGATCGAGTCCGACAGCGGGTTCGTGCTGTTCACCTCGGCCGGTCAGGGCGCCTCACTGGGGGTGGCCACCGACACGGAGGCGGATGTCGGCCTGGTGGCTCAGCAGATGCAGTTACTGGTCGCGAAGATCGGTGCCCATCTGAGCAGCCAGCCGCGGGAGCCGATGGGCCGCCCGACGTCATGAGCCAGCCCGGCGAGGAACGCACCACGGCCGCGGTGCGCCCCTATGTGATCACACGGGGGCGTGCCGGTTCCTCACGGGATGCTCTGCCGCTGGAAACGCTTGTCGTGGCGTCCGGGAGCGCGCTGCCGCCGCATCTCCAGCCCGAGTACCGGCGGATCGCCGACTTCTGCCAGGGGCTGCTGTCGGTGGCGGAGGTCGCCGCCCATCTCGGTCAGCCACCGGCCGTGGTGCAGGTGCTGCTCGCGGATCTCATCGACTGGGGGCACATCGTGGCGCGTCCGCCGATCCGGGTGGTCAAGCGAAAACGTGCCGATTTGGACTTGCTGAGGAAGGTGCTCGATGGGCTTGAGAGCAAGCTCTGAGATCTCGATGGCCGGTACGGACGGCGCAACCAGGACCGACCACACGGCCCACCCGGGCCACGCGGACCGCACGACCCGCACAGACCACACCAACGAGACAGGCGAGACGGACGAGACGGGCGATACGGACGACATGGATGACATGGACGACACCCCCGTCATGTACGTGGAGTCCAGCGTGGCCGGGGCGGCCAAGATCCTGGTGGTCGGCCCGATGGGCGTCGGCAAGACCACGCTGATCGGCACGGTGTCGGAGATCAAGCCGCTCTCCACCGAGGCGACGATGAGCCAGGCCGGGGCGCGGCTCGACACCAAGGTGCGGCCGTCGAAGACCACGACCACCGTCGCGCTGGACTTCGGGCGGATCACCCTGGGCGGCGAGCTGGTGCTGTACCTCTTCGGCACCCCCGGCCAGCAGCGGTTCCTCCCCGCCTGGAAGGACCTGGCGCGCGGTGCGCTGGGCGCGCTCGCGCTGGTCGACACCCGCGATCTGGAGGCGTCCTTCGACGCGATCGGGCATCTGGAGGACCTGGATGTGCCGTTCTCCGTCGCCGTCAACGCCTTCCCGGACAGCACGCCGCACAACGAGGACGATCTGCGCTCCGCGCTCGATCTGCTCCCGCACACCCCGCTGGTCATCTGTGACGCCCGGGAGCACAAGTCCTCGGTTCAGGCGCTGATCTCGCTCGTCTCGCATCTGATCGAGACACTGACGGAGGCGTCGTGACCGCCCGAACCGCCGCCCGGGTGCCGCTGCACGGGACCGCGCTCGACGGTCCGCTGACCGAGCTGTACGAGCGGATGCGGCGCGACCACGGTCCGGTGGTCCCGGTGGAGATCGCGCCCCGGGTCGAGGCATGGCTGGTCATCGGCCACCGTGAGCTGCTCCATCTCACCCGCGACGAGCAGTACTTCTCCCATGACCCGCGCCGCTGGACCCCGCTGCGCGAGGGCCGGGTGGCGGCCGACTCGCCGCTGATGCCGCTGGTGGGCTGGCGCCCGGCGCTGCTGTTCGCGGACGGCACGGCGCACCGCCGGATGCGCTCGGCGGTGGCCGACGCGCTGGGGCGGGTCAACGGCCATGAGCTGATCCGCAGGGTGCGGGCCACCGCGGAGCGGCTGGTCGCCGGGTTCGCCGACCAGCACGCGGCGGATCTGGTGGAACAGTACGCGCGGCTCCTGCCGCTGCAGGTCGTCACCGAACTGCTGGGCCTCGACGAGGAGAACGGGGCCCGGCTGGTCGAGACGCTCACCACGATCGTCGCCCCGACCGTGGCCGCCACCGGCGCCAACAAGCGGATGGGCCAGATCCTGCTCCAGCTGATCGCCGGGAAGAAGCGGCGGCCGGGCGCGGATCTGACGTCCTGGCTGCTGGAGCACCCCGTCGGGCTCAGCGACGAGGAGGTGCTGCACAACCTTGTGGTGATCATCGTCGCGGGCAACAACACCACCGTGAACTGGATCGCCTCCACGCTCCAGATCCTGCTCACCGACCCCGCGTTCCGCTCCTCGCTGGCCCGCGGCCATCTCACCGTGGACGACGCCCTGGACCTGGTGCTGTGGCGCCAGCCGCCCACCCAGAACTTCCCCGGCCGCTACGCCACCCGCGATCTGCGCTTCGGCGGCCAGGACATCCGCGCCGGGGACATGCTCATCCTGGGCCTCGCGGGCGCCAACGCGGACCCGGAGGTGCTGCCCGAGGACGGGCGTCCGGTGGTCGGCAACCGCTCGTACCTCGCCTTCGGGGCGGGCCCGCACGGCTGCCCGGCGCGGGATCCGGCCCGGCTGATCACCCGTACCGCCGTGGACACGCTGCGCCACCGGCTGCCCGATATGGAGATCGCGGTGCCGGAGGAGCAGCTTCCGTGGATCACCTCGCCGTGGTCCAAGGGCCTGGCCAAGCTGCCGGTGCGGTTCTCCGCGCCGCAGCTGGCCGCCGATGCGTCGGGCTCGGGTTCGGCTTCGGCTTCGGGCTCGGCTTCGGCTTCGGCTTCGGCTTCGGGCTCAGCGGCCCCGGGCTCAGTGGCCCCGGCCTCCGGCTCACCGGCAACGCCCCTCGACTGACCACCGGTCCCGACCCCCGACTCCCCCGCAGGAGACAGCAGATGACCGACGGCCGATGCCCCGTGCCGCACGCCGACCCCGCCGCACCGCACCGCCTGGACCCCACCGGGGCGCGCCAGCACGCGGTGAACGAAGAGCTGCGGGCCCGCGGAGCCGCGGTCCCGGTCCTGCTGCCCGGTGACGTACCGGCGTACGCCATCACCCGGCACGAGGAACTGAAGGACTTCGTCACCCACCCCGACGTGGCCAAGAACGCCTGCCACTTCGCCGCGCTGCAGAACGACGAGCTCCCGCCCGGCTGGCCGATGCGGACCTTCGCCACCGTGCGCGGCATGATCACGGCGGATGGCGAGGACCACAAGCGGCTGCGGTCCCTGGTGACCCGGGCGTTCACCCCGCGCCGGGTGGAGGCGTTACGCCCGGTGGTCCACGAGCTGACCGGCACGCTGCTGGAGCGGCTGGGCGAGGCCGCCGCGGCCGATCCGGACGGGGTGGCCGATCTGCGCCGCCACTTCGCGCTGCCGCTGCCCATGAGCGTGATCTGCCAGCTGCTGGGCGTCGACGACCACTACCAGGACCGGCTGCACGAGCTGTCCAACGAGATCGTCTCCACCCAGACCGCGCCCGACCGGGTCCCGGCCGCCAACCGCGAGATGGTGGCGATCCTCGGCCAGGTGGCCGCCGCCCGGCTGCAGGACCCCGGGGACGATCTCACCAGCGCGCTGATCGCGGTCCGTGAGGAGGACGGCGACCGGCTCAGCGAGGAGGAGCTGATCGGCACGCTGATGCTGACGATCATCGCCGGGCACGAGACCACGCTCAATCTGATCACCAACGCGGTGCGGGCGCTGTGCAACCACCGCGATCAGCTGGATCTGGTCCGCTCCGGGGCCGCGAGCTGGGGCGATGTGGTCGAGGAGACGCTGCGGTACGACAGCCCGGTGTCCTTCTTCCCGTTCCGCTACACCACGAGGGACCTCCCGGTCGGGGACGCGGTCATCCCGCAGGGCGCGCCCGTGCTCATCTCGTACACCGCCGCCGGGCGCGACGAGCGGGCGTACGGCCCGGACGCCGGCCGCTTCGACGTCACCCGGGGCGCACGCCACCTGTCCTTCGGCCACGGCGCCCACTTCTGCCTCGGCGCCCCGCTGGCCCGCATGGAGGCCGTGATCGCCCTCGAGGCCCTCTTCACCCGCTTCCCCGCGCTGGATCTGGCGATCCCCGACGAGGAGTTGGTCCCCCACCCCAGCTTCGTCGGCAACAGCCCGCGGCGGCTCCCCATCCGGCTGGGGACGCCCGGGGCGGCTCACAACGGCTGAGGGGGCGCGCTGAGGGCAGCGTTGCCTACGGGAAACGGCGGGGATGCGGTCGGGTAACAGGCGCCCCGCAGGCTTCCTGGCATGGAGTCGTACAGGGAGCCGATGAGCCCGCGCTGCCGCCGGGTGGTGATCGTCGGCGGCGGGATGGCGGGCACGAGGCTGGCGCAGCAGCTGGCCGCACATGCCGTTGGCGTGGGTGCGGGTTCCATCGAGGTCACGATCATCGGTGAGGAGCCGCACCCCGCGTACAACCGGGTGCTGCTCGCCGAGGTCCTCGCCGGGCGGTACGCGCCGGAGATCATCGCGCTCCCCGCCCCCGCCGCCGGGGTGCGGCGGCTCAGCGGGGTGCGGGTGGTGCGCATCGACCGCCCCACGGCGGAGGTGGTGTGCGACGACGGCCGCCGCGTGCCGTACGACGCGCTGGTGCTGGCCACCGGCTCCAACCCGGTGCTGCCGCCGCTGCGCGGCCTGTTCGAACCGGACGGCCAAGACCTCCCGGACGGCGTCCACGCCTTCCGCACCATGGACGACTGCCTGGCGCTCGGCGCGGCCGTACGGCCCGGGGCGCGGGCCGTCGTCATCGGCGGCGGCCTCCTCGGCGTCTCCGCCGCGCGTGCGCTGGCCCAGCGCGGCGCCCAGGTGGTCCTGGCGCAGCAGAGCGAGCACCTGATGGAGCGTCAGCTGGACCCGGGCGCGTCGGGGGTGCTGCGGCGGCATATGGCGGCGCTGGGCGTGGAGGTCCACACGGAGTGCCGCGTCCGCGGTCTGCGCACGCGCGCGGTGGACGGCGAGGTCGGGGGCGGGCGCTCAGTGAAGGCCGTCGAACTGGCCGACGGATACGCCCTGGAGGCGGACCTGGTCGTGCTGGCGTGCGGGGTCCGCCCACGGGTCGGGCTGGCGCGGGCCGCCGGGGTGGAGGTGGCGCGGGGGATCGTGATCGACGACGAGCTGCGGACGAGTGACCCGCGGGTGTTCGCGATCGGCGACTGCGCGGAGCACGCGGGGGTTGTGTACGGCCTGGCGGGCGCGGCGCAGGAGCAGGCGGACGTGCTGGCGGGCCTACTCTCCCCCACCCCGCCCCTCCCCGAACCTCAGGGGCTCCGCCCCCAAGACCCCCACGAAGACTCCGCCCCCGCCCCCCGCCGGGGCTCCGCCCCAGACCCCCACCAGGGCTCCGCCCCCAACCCCAGCCAGGACTCCGCCCTCGGACCCAGCCGGGGCTCCGCCCCAGACCCCGACCGGGGCTCCGCCCCAGGACCCCGGCGGGACGCCGCCCCTAACCCTCACCCGGGCTCCGTCCCAGACCCCCACCAGGGCCACGCCCTCAAACCCGCCAGGGACTCCGCCCCCGAGCCCGACCGGGGCTCTGCCCCGGAACCCGCACCTGCGGACCGGTTTGTGGGCAATCGTTCCGCGGAGGGGGCACCTCCCAGCCGTAGCTGGGGGAGGAACGGGTGGGCACAAACCGGCCACCGGGCCGCACCCGGCAGCGAGACCCCGCCCCGCGACACGGATGCCGCCCCCGCCCACCACGCTGCGTGGGCACAAACCGGCCACCGGGCCGCACCCGGCAGCGAGACCCCGCCCCGGTACCACGGCACCCGTACGCTCACCCGGCTAACGCTCACCGCAGCGCCCCACTCGGCCCCCGCAGCCACCACCGCAGCACCCGATGGGCATTCCGCCCCCGGCCCCCTCGATCTCGCCGCTTTCGGCAACCCCACCCCCGCCCCCGGCGACGACGTCATTCACCTCACCGACGCCACCCGCAACACGTACCGCAAAGTCGTGGTCCGTGGTGACCGCCTGCTCGGGGGCATTCTTCTCGGCGATCTCGGCACCGTCGGCGCGCTCGCCCGCACCTGGGAGAGCGACGAGCCGCTCCCCGCCACTCCCTTGCTCCACCTGCTGACCAACGATGGAGGGTCCTGACGATGAGCGCATCGAATCCCCGAACCGCCGAAGCCGCCGAGAACGCCGCACCCACCATCGTGCTCGTCGGCCACGGCATGGTCGGACAGCGGTTTCTCGAAGCGCTGGCCGAGCGGAAGGTCACGGAGACCGCCCGCGTCGTCGTCTTCTGTGAGGAGCCCCGTCCCGCCTATGACCGCGTCCAGCTGACCTCGTACTTCTCCGGGCGCACCCCGGACGGGCTCTCCCTCGTCGAGGACGGCTTCATGGCGCGTCACGGCATCGAGTTGCATCTGGGCGACCCGGTCGAGGGCATCGACCGCGACGCCCGCACCGTGACCGCCCGGTCCGGGCTGACCATCGCCTACGACGCGCTCGTGCTGGCCACCGGCTCGTACCCGTTCGTCCCGCCCGTGCCCGGCAAGGACAGCGAGGGCTGTTTCGTCTACCGGACCATCGAGGATCTGCTCGCGATCGAGGAGTACGCGAAGGACCGCTCGTCCGGCGTCGTCGTCGGCGGTGGGCTGCTCGGTCTCGAGGCCGCCGGTGCGCTCAAGGGGCTGGGGCTCACCACCCACATCGTGGAGTTCAACCCGCGTCTGATGGCCATCCAGGTGGACGAGGGCGGCGGCGCCGCGCTGCGGCGCACGGTCGAGGACATGGGTCTGATCGTGCATACCGGCGTCGGCGGTAAGGAGATCACGGCGGACGGCGACGGCGCGGTCACCGCCATGACGCTGTCCGACGGTTCGTCCATCGACACCGACCTCGTCATCTTCTCGGCGGGCGTGCGCCCCCGCGATCAGCTGGCCCGCGACTGCGGCCTGGACGTCGGCGAGCGCGGCGGCATCGCGGTGGACGAGACGTGCCGCACCAGCGATCCGGCGGTGTACGCGATCGGCGAGTGCGCGCTGGCCGCCGACGGCCGGGTGTATGGGCTGGTCGCGCCCGGTTATGAGATGGCCGAGGTGGCGGCCCGCGAGATCGCCGATACGCCGGACGGCGAGGGCTTCACCGGCGCCGACACCTCCACCAAGCTCAAGCTCCTCGGCGTCGACGTGGCCAGCTTCGGCGACGCCCACGGCACCGCGGACGGCTGCCTGGACGTCGTCTACTCCGACTCCCGCTCGGGCGTCTACAAGAAGCTCGTGGTGGGCGCCGACGGCGCCCTCCTCGGCGGGGTGCTGGTCGGCGACGCCGAGTCGTACGGCATGCTGCGCCCCCTCACCGGCTCGGTGCCGCCCGTGAGCCCCGAGCAGCTCGTCCTCCCGGCGGGGCTTGGCGCGCCCGCCGCCCTCGGCCCCTCCGCGCTGCCGGACGAGGCGGTCATCTGCAACTGCCACAACGTCACCAAGGGCGCGATCCGTTCGGCCGTCAGCGACCACCACTGCACCACCGTCCCGGAGGTGAAGAAGTGCACCAAGGCGGGTACGGGCTGCGGCAGTTGCGTCAAGGCGCTCACCTCGCTCGTCAACGACGAGCTCGAGGCGGGCGGGGTCAGCGTGGACCAGGGGCTGTGCGGCTGCTTCGCGTACACCCGCGCCGAGCTGTACGAGATCGTCCGCACCCTGCGCATCACCACCTACGCCCAGCTGCTGGACAGCCACGGCCGGGCGGAGGCCCGGGAGGGCGACGGCTGTGAGGTGTGCAAGCCCGCCGTGGCCTCGATCATCGCCTCGCTGGCCCCGACCCTGGGCGCGAGCGGCTACGTCCTGGACGGCGAGCAGGCGGCCCTCCAGGACACCAATGACCACTTCCTGGCCAATCTCCAGCGCAACGGGTCGTATTCGATCGTCCCCCGGATCCCGGGCGGGGAGATCACCCCGGAGAAGCTGATCGTGATCGGCGAGGTGGCCCGGGACTTCGGGCTCTATACGAAGATCACCGGCGGTCAGCGGATCGACCTCTTCGGCGCCCGGGTGGACCAGCTCCCGCTGATCTGGACGCGGCTGGTGGACGCCGGTTTCGAGTCGGGCCACGCGTACGGCAAGGCGCTGCGCACCGTGAAGTCGTGCGTGGGCCAGACCTGGTGCCGCTACGGAGTGCAGGACTCGGTGCGGATGGCCATCGACCTGGAGCTGCGCTACCGGGGGCTGCGCTCACCGCACAAGCTCAAGTCGGCCGTCTCCGGCTGTGCCCGCGAATGCGCCGAGGCGCGCGGCAAGGACTTCGGTGTGATCGCCACGTCCAACGGCTGGAACCTGTACGTGGGCGGCAACGGCGGGGCCGATCCGCGCCACGCCGATCTGCTCGCCCAGGACCTGGACGACAAGGAGCTGATCCGGCTGATCGACCGGTTCCTGATGTTCTACATCCGCACCGCGGACCGTCTGGAGCGCACCTCGGCCTGGCTGGAACGGATCGAGGGCGGCCTGGACCACGTCCGCGAGGTGGTGGTCGAGGACTCGCTCGGGCTGGGCGCCGAACTCGAGGCGATGATGGCCGACCATGTGACCGGCTACCGCGACGAGTGGGCCGAGACCCTGGGCGACCCCGAGCGGCTGCGGCGCTTCGTCTCCTTCGTCAACGCGCCGGGCGCGCCCGACCCGACGGTGAAGTTCGTGCCCGAGCGCGACCAGGTCAAGCCGGACCTGACGATCCTGTCAGGCCCCACCCTCCCCGTCCGTACTCTCGAAGGGACTGCCAGCCGATGACCATGGCACCCATGACGCCGATGGCAGCCACCGAGCGGACCGCGGTCCGCGTGGAACTCCTCGTCGACCAGCGGTGGTTCACCGTCTGCGAGCTGACCGACCTCACCCCCGGGCGCGGGGTGGCCGCCCTGCTGCCGGACGGCGCCCAGGTGGCGGTCTTCCTGGACCGCTCGGGGCGGGTGTACGCGATCGCCAACCGCGACCCGTTCACCGGGGCGTACGTCCTCTCCCGTGGGCTGCTGGGCTCGGCGGGCGGGCGGCCGTTCGTCGCCTCCCCGCTGCTGAAGCAGCGCTTCGACCTGGAGACGGGGCGGTGCCTGGACGACGAGGAGGTCGTCGTCCAGGCGTACGCCACCCGTGCGCGGGCGGCCGCGGACGAGGTGTCAGCCCAGGTCGCGTGAGACCAGCACCCCGCACTGGACGGGGTCGCTCGCACAGCCGGCCGTCCCCGCCGCGAGCACGCCCTTCGTCCCGGGGACGCCCGCGACGCCGAGCACCGTGGACATCTCGCTGTGCTCGGTGACGTCGGCGGGCAGCTCCTCGGTCGCCCACTCCGTACCGGTCCAACGGGTCAGTACGGAGTGGGGGTTGCCCGGGGCCCAGCCGGCGATCCAGAGCCGCCCGGCGCCGTCCGCGCCCGCGGCGTTCGCCTCGCCGAATGGGAGCGCGGGGAGCGACTGCCAGCGGCTGCCGGTCCAGCGGGTGGCCATGGTGGCCGTGGGCGACTGCGGGTCGTTGGTCTTCCCGACGACGTAGACCGAGTTACGGCCGGTGGCCACGGCGTGGTTGGCCACCCAGCCGGTCGGGTGCTCACCGGGGGCCGGCACCTCGCGGACCGTCCAGCCGCTGCCGTTCCAGTGGTACAGCAGCGGTACGGACACCTCGCCGGTCATGGCGCTCGCGGTGACCCAAACGTCGTCCGGGCCGGTGCCGGTGATGTCCCAGGGCTGTACCTCGCCACCGCCGGGGGCGGCGGGGAGGGACACCTCCTGCCACGCGGAGCCGTTCCAGCGCTCCAGCCGGGAGACCTGGGTGTCGCCGTTCGGATCCCAGTCGAAGCTGGTCAGCCAAGCCGACTTCGTACCGAACGCGGCCAGGTCGCCGACGAAGCTCAGCGACCCCTCGGCGGGGGCCGCGTGGCCGACCTTCGTCCACTTCCTGCCGTCCCAGTGCTGCAGCACGATCGGCGCGGAGGTGTTGTCGGCCAGGCTGCCGGCCGCCCAGGCGTCGTCGGGCGCGGCGGCGGCGACCTTCTCCAGCTGGGCCGGTTCGCCGCCGGTGGGTGCGGCGGGTACGTCCGTCCATGTGCCGCCGTTCCAGTGCCTGATCAGGGGGGCGGGCCCGTCGGCCCCATCCGTCCGGCGGCCCACCGCCCAGGCGTCCTTGGCGCCGGTCGCGGCGACGTCCCAGAACTCCCGCGAGGCGGTCTCGCTCAGCGGCGTCCGCAGCTTCCACGGGGTGTCGGCACGGGCCGCCCGGCCGGACCGAGGCGCGGGCCGCCGGGCCGGACGAGGCGCTGGGCGCGGTGCCGGGCGCGGTGCCGGGCGCGGCGTTCGCGGGGGTGCCGAGGGTGGCGAGCGTGCCGAGTGCGACCGCGCACACCGCGACCGCCGTGCGCAGCCGCGTCCGGCGGGTTCCGGGCCGGGTCGGTCGGTCCTGCGGTTCTGTCCTTGACTTCCTCCCTCTCGCGAGCGAGAGGGATTCCTACGGCTCGCGCCGTGGGACTTCCTGCTTCGTCACCGACTGCCCCGTCCGGGAGGACTCCCGTTGAGGTCTTACACCGGCTCCACAGGCCGATACCGCCAGTCCGGCGGCCAGAAGGTTCTTCGCCGCGTTCACGTCCCGGTCGTGGTTCGTGCCGCAGCCGCACGTCCAGGTGCGGACGCTGAGCGGCATCCTCTTTTGCAGGGTGCCGCATGCGGAGCACAGCTTGGAGGAGGGGAACCAGCGGTCGACCGCGATCACTTCGCGGCCGTACCAGGCGGCCTTGTACTCCAGCATGCTCCGGAACTGCGACCATGCCGCGTCGGAGATCGCCCGGGACAGCTTGCCGTTGCTGAGCATGTTCCGGACGGTGAGGTCCTCGATCACGAGCGTTTGGTTCTCGCGCACGAGTCGAGTGGTGAGCTTGTGCAGATGGTCACGGCGACGGTCGGTGATCCGGGCGTAGACCTTGGCGACCTTGCGGCGTGCCTTGGCCCGGTTGGCGCCGTCGCCCCGGGCCTTGCGGGCGAGGTTGCGCTGGGCGCGGGCGAGGCGGGCGCGGTCGCGCCGCTCGTGCCTGGGGTTGGCGATCTTCTCCCCCGTGGACAGAGTGAGCAGATGGCCGAGCCCGGCGTCGATACCGACCGCCGAGCCGCCGGCGGGAAGCGGCTGGACGGCGGGGTCCTCGACCAGGAGCGAGACGAACCAGCGCCCGGCCGCGTCCTGAAAAACGGTCACCGTGGACGGCGCCGCGCCTTCCGGCAGGGGCCGGGACCAGACGATGTCCAGCGGCTGGGCCATCTTCGCCAGCGTCAGCTTCCCGTCCTTGAACCGGAACGCGCTGGAGGTGTACTCGGCGGACTTGCGGGACTTCTTGCGCGACTTGAACCGCGGGTACTTCGACCGCTGGGCGAAGAACGCGGTGAACGCCGCCTGGAGGTGCCGCAGGGCCTGCTGGAGCGGAACCGAGGACACATCGTTGAGGAAGGCCAGCTCCTCGGTCTTCTTCCACGCCGTCAGCATCGCGGACGTCGCGTTGTAGTTGACCCGCTCCTGACGCAATGTCCACGCCTCGGTACGGGCCGCGAGCGCCATGTTGTAGACCTTCCGCACGCATCCGAACGTGCGCGACAGCTCCACTGCCTGCGCATCGGTCGGATAGGAGCGGTACCGATACGCCCGCTTCACGCGAGTGGGCATTACTCACAAACTAGCACACCGAATTGTGACTCCCTGACGGACTGTCGGGAGGGGCGCCGAATCGCCCCGGCGGCGCGTGCCATGTCAGTGCTCCTTCACTGTCGATTTTGGGCGGGTGTCGCGGGGGTCGCGAGACAGTCCAACGGCCTCCACGGCCCGCCCCAGCCGCCGTCTGGCCCGGTGCAGCCGCACCGAGAACGTGGCGGTGGAGCAGCCCAGGACGCGTGCTGCCCGTCTCGGGCCGAGCCCGTGTCAGGCCACCAGCGTCAGCAGTTCGCGGTCGGCGGCGGACAGCCCCGCCAGCGCTTCCAGCGCCACCGCGCGCTCGGCCACCCCCGCGGCCACGTCCTCGACCTGGGCGCCGGAGGTGATGAGGCGCTGGGCCTCCCGATCGGCCAGGGCGTACTGCCTGCCGTCGCGGCGCCGCAGCTCGCGGGTCAGATTGCGAGCCACGCCGAGCAGCCACGGCAGCGGTGGCGTGGGGATGTCCCGCATCCGCCGCCAGGCGACCGTGAAGGTCTCGCTGGTGATGTCCTCACCGACCTGCCGGCCCACCAGGCCGGTCGCGTAGGCCAGCACACGGGGATGACACTCCTCGTAAAGGTCCCGAAAGCGTTGGGCGTCGGTCACGCCGTCTCCTCATCTCGGCTCTCTCACCATGCAGTGGTCGAGGGCGGCGCTTTCTTACACCCCGGGGAGAGGGGATTCCGGGGCGGCGAGGTGCCCGGGACGATGGAGGCGGGCCGTGCGGCGCTGCGTAAGCCGCGGCGCTACGTAAGCCACGGCGCTACGTAAACCGCGGCGCTACGTAAACCGCGGCGCTACGTAAGCCGCGGCGCTGCGTAAGCTCAGGAGCTTGATGGGGACGTCCCTCTCTCGTCTCTTCACGTCTGATCCGGTTTTCCGGAAGACTTCTGCAAGGTTCCGAGGGCGCGTCCCCGGGAAGCAAGAGGCGGGGGTGGCTCCCGTCAACGGAGGAGGCGGTAATGGCTACGGAGAGCAGGGGCACCGAGGGCGGCGCCCGGCCCAAGGTGACGATCACGGCCATCGCCCAGGAGGCCGGGGTGTCGGTACCCACGGTCTCCCGGGTGGTCAACGGCCGTTCGGATGTCTCGCCCGAGACCCGGGCCCGGGTCGAGGACCTGCTGCGGCTCCACGGCTACCGCCGCCGCCAGAGCGCGCCCGGCGATCGCGCCGCCCTGGTGGACCTGGTCTTCAACGACCTGGACAGCCCCTGGGCGGTGGAGATCATCCGGGGCGTGGAGGAGATCGCGCACCAGGACGGCGTGGGCACGGTGGTCTCGGCGATCCACGGCCGCGCTGGCTCCGCCCGGCAGTGGCTGAAGAACCTGCGGGCCCGCGCCTCGGACGGGGTGATCCTGGTGACGTCCGTACTGGAGCCGATGGTCCACGAGGAACTGCGGCGGCTGAACGTGCCGATCGTGGTCGTCGACCCGGCCGGCTCACCGGCGCTCGACGCGCCCACCGTGGGGGCCACCAACTGGGCGGGCGGCATGGCCGCCACCGAACATCTGCTGAGCCTCGGCCACCGCCGCATCGGCCTGATCGCCGGCCTGCCGCGGCTGCTGTGCAGCCGCGCCCGGCTGGACGGCCACCGCGCGGCGCTGGAGGCGGCGGGCGTGCCGTTCGACCCGGCGCTGGTGGCGCAGGGCGACTTCTACCACGAGTCCGGTTTCCACGGCTGCGACCAATTGATGTCCGCCCCCACCCCGCCGACCGCCATCTTCGCCTCCAGCGACCAGATGGCGCTGGGCGCGATCGAGGCGCTGCGGCGGCGGGGGCTGCGGGTTCCGGAGGACGTGAGCATCATCGGCTTCGACGACCTTCCGGAAGTCCGCTGGTCGGCGCCCCCGCTGACGACGATCCGCCAGCCGCTCGCGGACATGGGGAAGTTGGCCGCCCGTACGGTGTTGCGGCAGGCGCGGGGGGAGGAGATCGAGTCCCCGCGGGTCGAACTGGCCACCCAACTGATCATCCGAGCCAGCACGGCCCCACCCACCGAGGGCTGACCCCGCAAGCCCCGCCCCCCAGGGGCTGCCCCAGGCCCCACCCGCCGGGGGCTGCTACCCCACCCCGCCCCTTCCCGAATCAGGGGCTCCGCCCCCGACCCCCCGCCAGCACTGACCCCCAGGCCCCACCCGCCGGAGGCTGACCCCGCAAGCCCCACCCGCCGGGGACTAACCCCGCAGGCCCTGCCCACCGGGAGCGGACCCCAGGCCCCGCCCGCCGGGGACTAACCCCGCAGGCCCCACCCGCCGGAGGCGGACCTCCAGGCCCCACCCGCCGGGGGCTGCTACCCCACCCCGCCCC
>NZ_JBHYVB010000221.1:7927-17790 GCF_042750115.1 Streptomyces sp. NPDC059455 | reverse complement strand
CGCCGCCGCCCAGAACTCGTCGGTGCCGGGTGCGCCGGGCAGCCCGAACCCGACGAAGGCGTTCTCCCTATCGGCCGCGCCCAGGCGCATGAACGACGAGCTCGGCGGCCTGCGCCGTATCGCCTATGTGTACGGCTCGGCGAAGGGCCCCGACCCCGCCGTGCGCACCGTGCTCGGCCGAGACGACCTCGGCCTGCCCATCGGCGCCGGGTGGAAGGGCACCGCGGGCGAGATGGACTCCGCGACCACCGCCGACCTCGACGGCGACGGCTACGCCGATGTGATCGCCACCGCCACCAAGGAGCGCGACCCGGCCAGTAGCGAGCGCGTGCACATCACCACCCAGACGCTGCCCTACATCGCCTGGGGCGGCCCCGACGGGCCACGCCGGGGAACCCCCGCCACCCCGGTGCGGCTGGCCGACGCCGACGACGGCCTCGAGAGCGCGCGGCCCCTGGCGACGGGCGACTTCAACGGGGACGGACACCACGATCTGGCCGCCGTGCGCCAGAGCGGCAAGGACTTTCATGTGCTGTACGGCCCGTTCGGCCGCGACGGCGAAGCCGCCCGTACCGAGACGTACGCCAACCCCCTCGGCTCCAGCGGCCAGATCGCGGAGCTGTACGCCGACGCCATCGACGGCGACCGCCCCACCGATCTGGTGGTGCACGAGCAGGGCGACGACGATCAGACGAAGTCCGCGCTGCTCACGGCCGGTCCGGACGGCCTCGCCAGCACCGGCCGCACCATCCGCAAGGGCAACGCGATCGCCTTCGGCGACTTCGACGGCGACGGGAAGCGGGACGTGGCGGTCGCCGACACCGGCAGCCGCAATGACGAACCGGGCTATGAGACCGAACCCGCGGACGTCGGCCAGTCGGTGAGCGTGTACACCAAACGCACGGCCGGCTCGACCCCCGAGCCGATCAGGATCCCCGCCCTGGGCGGCGATGTGCTCGCCGCGGCCGACACCGACGGGGACGGCACCGACGAACTGGCCGTCTCGCTGCGCACCGGTGGCACCGAACTGCTGACGATCCGCCCGGACACGCCCGGAGAGATCGCCCACCGCCGCACCCTCGACCGCACCGTCCCGTCCCGCGTGGACGGCCGCGAGGTGCCGAAGAAGCGGCGCGCCGTCAAGCTCTACGGCGCCGGGGACTTCGACCACGACGGCAAGGACGAGGTCGTGCTGGCCTGGGGGCCGGACCCGCTCTTCGCGCTCTACGGGGAGAAGCCGCAACGGTTCTGGGTGACCGACGGCACCGATGACACGGTGGTGTTCACCAGCGCGCCCTACGGCAAGGGCGGCTCGTGAGGCGCGGTACGCCACCGCACGTGTGTCCGTGTGCCCGGCCCTCTTCGCCCGGCCCGGCCGACGCCTTACTGTGGGCGTCAGTCGGCTGGTGAGGGGGAGGCGGATGACGACCGGGGGAGCCTCCGGTGAGGATGAGCGGGGGAGTGGTTCCGGATCGCCCCACGGGACCGTGATCGGCGGCCGGTACGAGCTGCGCGGGCGCATGGGCAGCGGCGGCATGAGCATGGTCTGGGACGCCTACGATGTGGCGCTCGGCCGTTCTGTCGTCGTCAAGGAGCTGTGGCGGGGCGTCGATCCGGACCCGGAGGCGTACCGGCGGTGGCTCGAACGGTTGCGCCGTGAGGTCCGCGTCCTCGCCGCGACCGTGCATCAGCACCTGGTCGCCATCTACGACCTGGGCGAGAGCGACGGCCGCCTCTGGATCGTCATGGAGCGCCTCGATCAGCGTTCGCTTGCGAACCGGCTCAGGGATCGGGGCGGGCGGCTCCCCGTGTCCGAGACGGCCCGGATCGGCCTGGAGGTGCTGCGCGGGTTACGCGCGCTGTACGCGGTGGGCCTGACCCACGGGGACGTCACACCGCGTAACGTCCTTTTCCGCCAGGACGGCCCCGCGGTGCTGGTGGACCATCTCGGCCTGACCTTCGCGGACGAGGGCGACATGGTCGGCACACCCGCCTACATGGCACCTGAACGCTACACGTCCCCGTCCCCTCCGGCGGCCGGAGAGGCGATGCTCAAGGCCGACCTGTGGTCCCTGGGCGTGACTCTGTACGAGGCCGTCGAGGGCCGCGCACCGTTCGCGGGGACGACGGTGTTCGAGGTGATG
This sequence comes from Streptomyces sp. NPDC059455, assembly GCF_042750115.1. Taxonomy (NCBI): domain Bacteria; kingdom Bacillati; phylum Actinomycetota; class Actinomycetes; order Kitasatosporales; family Streptomycetaceae; genus Streptomyces; species Streptomyces sp. NPDC059455. The sequence continues at coordinate 15,646 of NZ_JBHYVB010000221.1, read as the reverse complement.
GGCGCGGTTCTCAACGCCCCGCCGCCGCCCATGACATACGCGGGTCCGCTGCGGCCGCTGATCGAGGGGCTGCTGGTCAAGGACCCCGAAGGACGGCTGACGGCCGAGCGGGCCGAGGCGCTGCTGCGCGAGGTGGCCCGGGGTGAGCCCATGTCCGCCCCCAGGGCTGAGGCAGCGGCCCTTCCGGCCCCCGCGGGGGCCGCCGAAGCCATGCGGCCGGCCCCCCGGGCGAGCGGCGCGGGCACCGGAATCCTCGTCCCGATCGCGGCCGTGGTGGGCGTGCTCCTGGCCGTATCGGGGGCGGTGGCCCTGCCCTCACTGAGCCCGGACTCCTGGGACGACGTTCCGGGATGGGTGGGGCCCGGGTGTCTCGGCGTGCTGTGGCTCGGGCTCGCGGCGCGCGGCTTCGCGTCGGCCAGACAGCGGGACCGGCGGGCGCGCTGGCTCGACGCCCTGCGCCCGGACGCCAGGGAGGCGGCCACCCGGCCCGCCGGGCCCTGGCAGGCGCTGCGCGAGGGATATCTGGCGTCCCTGGCGATCCCTCAGCCCCCGGCCCGGCGGGCGCGACGTCCGGTGGAGCGGGAGATGGAGCGGGACATGGCCGACTTCCTCACCGCGCTCGGTCCGCCTCCGCCACGGGCGACGGGCCCTGACCCCGCACCCCGTCCGGACCGTCCGGGGGAGGCTCCGTGAGCGAGAACACGAGTGAGAACGCCGCGCCGGGCAGCCCGCCGGAGACGACGGTGCCCTGGGGCGACCGGCTGCCGGTGGAGCAGGCCAAGGAGTGGGAGGCGGTCAGGCCCGGCACGGTGGAGTGGATGCTGACCGAGCTCCAGCGGGAGCGTGAGCACCGCCGCCGCATGGACTGGGTCCACACCGGGCTGCAGGCGTTCGGCTCGCTCCTGGGCGCGGGCACGGTCGTGGCGTACATCTGGGTGGCCACGTACTTCCTCGCGCACGACGCCGCCACCCAGGGCGCGGCCATCCTCGGCGGCGGCACGGCCGCCCTGGTCGGGGGGTTCCTCGGCAAGCGCTACGGCGACCGGCGCTGATCCCGGGAGCCGCGGGCCGCCCCACCGGGATCCGTGGCTCCGTCCGGGGAGTGAGCAGGACGTCGCTTCCTTACGTATGAGGGGGTGGGCCTTCGCCGTCCGAGGCCCCCGGCTGGATCGACGTAAGGAGACAGGGTGGTGAAGCACATGCGGCGCGGCGTGCGCCGGGTCGTGCGGTTCGCGGCTGTCGGGGCACTGGTCTGTGGCGGGGTGATGGTCTCTCAGGCCGGGCCGGGCGGATCGGCCCACGGGACGACCGGAAGCGACGGTCCGAGAGCCCTGAGCGCGGACCGGACGGACGATGTGGGCGGACGGCTGGTGTCCGCGCTCGGCGCCTCCCGTACGGCGGGCAACTGGATCGGGGCCGACGGCCGCCCGGTGGTCGCGGTGACGGACGACACGGCGGCGGACGAGGTCAGCCGGGCCGGGGCCACCGCCAAACGGGTGCGCTACAGCATGGCGGACCTGGACTCCGCGACCGAGAAGCTGCGCTCGGCGCCCCGGGTGGCGGGCACCGCCTGGATGGTGGACCCCAAGTCCAACCAGGTGGTGCTGGTCGGCGACAGCACCGTGTCCACCGCCCGCTGGTCGAAGATGAAGGGCCTCGCCGCGGAGGTGGGCGACGAGGTGCGCGCGCAGCGGACGGAGGGCTCCTTCACCACCAGAGCCGCTGGTGCCTCACCCATGTTCACCAACGGCAGCCGCTGCTCGGCCGGTTTCAACGTCACCAACGGCCAGACCGGTTTCATCCTGACGGCGGGACACTGCGGCCCCAACGGTACCCCCTGGTTCACCGACGGCACCGGCTCCACCCGCCTCGGCACCACGGTCCAGAGCAGCTTCCCCGGCAATGACTTCTCGCTGATCCGCTACGACAACGCCTCACTCGACCAGAGCAGCGTGGTCAACGTCGGTGGCGGCCAGACGGTGCGGGTCACCGGTGTGGCCGATCCGGTCGTGGGCCAGGAGGTGTTCCGCAGCGGCAGCACCACCGGGCTGCGCTCGGGCAAGGTGACCGGGCTCAACGCGACGGTCAACTACCCCGAGGGCACGGTCACCGGGCTCGTCCAGACCACCGTGTGCGCCGAGCCCGGCGACAGCGGGGGGCCGCTCTTCGCCCAGGGCGTGGCGCTCGGCGTCACCTCCGGCGGCAGCGGCGACTGCGACCGGGGCGGGGTGACCTTCTTCCAGCCCGTGACCAAGGCGCTGACCGCGCTCGGGGTGTCCATTCCGGGCGCCAAGGCCCAGAGCCCCAACCCGTCCATCGCCTCCGGCACATCCGGGAGTTCAGGGGTCGACGGCGGCGTCTCGACACTCGACGACGTCGTGGCGTACGCCCAGGGCTTCGGGCCCGGCCTGGTGGTCATCGTGGTGGGGTTCGTGGGACTGCTGTCCACGCTGACCATCCGGCCCCGGCGACGCCGCTACCGCGGCTACTCCACCGGCTGGGGGTGAGCCGCCCCGGTGGCCTCCCGGGGCGGTGGCAGCGGGCAGACCGCGATGCCCCGCTCGAGGAGGCTGCCCATGACGAGGAGGCCGCCGAGCGCACATACGCTCGTGGCCATCCGGTACGGGGTCCGGCGCCGCACCAGATGGCGGACCACCCGGCCGTCGGGGCCGATCGCCAGGGCGCGCACCGTGCGCCGCGGTCCGGGGCGGAGCCGGGTGGCGACGGGCACCGCCGCCCTTCTGAGCGCGGCGGGCGCGCGGTGCAGCAGATCGAGGGCGGGCTCCCGCGGCGCGGCTATGGCCACCCAGATGACACCGTCGGGGCCACGGGTGAGATTGTCCGGGAAGCCCGGCAGATCGCGGAGGAGAAGGTCCCGTGTCCCCGCCCGGCGGCCGGTCAGCCACAGCCGGCTGATCCGGTAGGCACCGCTCTCGACCACGGCCACATACGACTCGTCGGCGGCGAGGGCGACCCCGTTGGCGAACCGCAGCCCGTCCAGCACCACCTCCGGTCGGCCGCCCGGCCGCAGCCGGAGCAGCTGCCCGGTGGCGGTGTTCTCCAGGATGTCGCCGGGCCAGTCCTCCAGGCCGTGGCGGCGGCTGGACACGGTGAAGTACGCCGTGCCGTCCTCCGCCGTGGCGACATTGCTACAGAACCGCAGCGGCCCGCCGTCCACCTCGTCGGCCACCACCCGTACGGACCCGTCGTCCGGCCCGACCCGCAGCAGCCCGCGCTGCGCGTCGCACACCAGCAGTCCGCCGTCGGGGCAGGGGACGAGCCCCAGCGGCCGGCCACCGGTGTGCGCGAGCACCTCGGAGCGTACGAGTTCGTGGTCCGGCGACAGCGTCAGCCGCCGGACGGCCCCGTCCGCGGTCCCGGTGAGGATCCGGCCCTCCGCATCGACGGCGACGTGTTCCGGCCCGTGTGCCTCCGGCGCCAGGACCCGTGGATACGGCAGCGGTTCGGCCGGTACGCGGGACCGTGTCCCCGTACCGGCTCGCTCGCGCGGCACGGGCTCACACCGCCTTACGGGCCTTGGCGGCCCTGAGGCACCGCCGCATCTCCTCGGCGTAGGGCAGCACCACACAGGCGCCGACGCCGAGCCCGATCGCCGCCAGATAGCGCGCGGGCAGCGGATTGTCCTTGGGCAGCAGCTTCCAGTCCTCGGGCCGGTCCCCGCCGCGCAGCGCCGCGCGGACCTGGTCCCAGTGCAGACAGCAGGTGAACGCCATCGCCGACAGCGGCAGGACCTCCAGGAAGCTGTGGATGTGCTGCTCCACCGGGCGCACCTCGCGCTCCCCGGTGGCCAGGGTCACATCCCACAGCGCGGTGGCGCCGTGGGCGACGGCCGCTCCGCCCATCACCCACAGCACCAGCGGATTGACCCGGGCCAGCAGCCCCATCGCGACGGGGACACCGGCCTCCGTCATCATCAGGGCGTGGATCGCGGACTCCTTTGTGCCCGACGTGTCCTCGATCCTGGTCCGGCGATGCATGAGCCAGTCCGCCACCGCCGGGACGAACCACAGCGGCATCACCCCGTACATCAGGAACCGCCGGTTGGCGTCCTCGACGTCCACGGCGCCGCGCGGCACCTCCAGATCGCGTGGCCGCCGCCACCGCCGCCAGGCACGGGTCACCGGGCTACGGGAAAGAGTCATCTCGCCTCCAGCACGACGTCGGAGAAGTCGGGTGCCCTCTTCGTATCGCGGACAAACGACCGCGGGAGGCTTCCACCCGTCCGGCGTGGCGCGGCTCGGCGTCTGACCCGGCGGCCCGCGGCGACATGCACCGGGTCAGCGGTGGCGTCGGCGAGGACGGCCGCCCGTCCCCTCAGCCGTCACCGGCCTCGAGGGCGACGATGCGCTGGGCGCCGTCCGCCGCGCCCGGATGACGGCTGGTGAGGTCCAGCCGCAGCCGTGAGGTGCGCACCGGGTCGAAGGCGATGACGGTCGGGGTGTCGGAGGCGGTGGCCCAGGTGATGGCCGCCCCGCGTACCGGGATCCACACGTGGCCGTTCCACGCGGACACCTCGATCGAGGCGGGCAGGGTGTGCGTGGCGTCCACGGTGAAGGACACCTCGACACGGCGCAGCCGCCGCCTCCCGTTCCAGGTCACCGAGACCCAGTCGGCCTTCCGGGCGCCGTTGAAGGCGGGGAGCAGCGCAGTGGCGGGCTTGCGGAAGGCGTTGGACCAGCCGGTGGCCGTATCGCCGTCCAGCATGGCCGAGGGCAGGGTCGTCGGCGCGCCCGAATAGCTCGCGTCGGCCATGGGGTGGTGAGGGGCGCCGGGGCCGGGACCGGGTGTGAACGGCGTGGGGCGGGTGACCGGCTCCGAGGTCCCGCCGGTGGCGCGGACGGTGGCGGTGGCGGTGCGCAGCCCCGCCGAGCGGGCGGTGATGGTCAGCGGCCCGGCCTCGGTGCCGGCGCGGACGATGGCCAGGGCCTTGCCGTGGAAGACGGTACGGGTGCTCGCCTGATAGCGCTCGGCGCTCTCCTGACGGCCGTTGTCGACCCCGGCCAGGGAGCCTCCGGTGACCTTGAAGGCGATCAGATGATCGGCGTCCGGGACCACCACACCGTCGCTGTCGACGACTTCGGCGGTCACGAAGCACAGCGAGCGGCCGTCGGCCTCGACGGTCTTCCGGTCGGGAGTGAGCCGTACGGCGTGCGGACGCCCCGCCGTGCGCAGCACATCGGTGGCCACCACCCGGCCACCGCGCCGGGCCACGGCCTTCAACTCGCCCGGTGCGAATGGCATCTTCCAGGTGAGGTGGAGCTTTCCGGCGCTGCCGCCCGGGCTGGTGTAGCTGCCGGGGTAGGGGCCGGAGGTGACGGTCTTGTCGTCGCCGGTCGGCTCGGTGGTCTCCAGATAGGCGCGGCCGTCGGTGGTCTTCTTGGTGTCGAACTCGCGGACGCCCAGCGATCGGCCGTTGAGGAACAGCTCCACCGTGGCGACGTTGGAGTACGCCCACACCTCCACGGTCTCGCCCGGCCGGTGGCCGGTCCAGTCCATGGGGACCAGATGGACCATCGGTTCCCTCGTCCACTGGCTCTTGAAGAGGTGGTACATGTCCTTGGGGAAGCCCGCGGTGTCCACCGCGCCGAAGAACGACGCCTTCACCGGGAACACGTCGTACGGCGTGGGCTCGCCGATGTAGTCGATGCCCGACCACAGGAACTGCCCGGCGAAGAACCTCCGGTCCCGGTCCTTCTTCAGCCCGTACTCGCCGCTCATCGTCCAGGAGGCGAGGTTGTTGTCGTAGCTGGAGGTCTCGCGCCTGCCGGGGGTGTGGTTCTCGCCCGTGTTGAGGTGTTCGGGCTCCTGGTAGGCGCCGCGGGTGGAGGTTTCCGAGGAGGACTCGGACTCGAAGAGGAACAGATGCGGATAGCGGGCGTGCAGGGCGTCCACCGAGGCGGCGGTGTTGTAGTTGAGGCCCAGCCCGTCCAGCTTGGCCAGCATCAGATCGGCGGGGGAGCCCTCGGCGGGCAGCGTGCGGTACTTGTCCGAGCCGATCACCACGGGTCTGGTGTCATCGGCCGCGCGCACGGCGTCGATGAGCCGCTGGGCCATCCCCAGGCCCGGGGCGCTGGTGGAGTCGGGGATCTCATTGCCGATGGACCACATGACGACGGCGGGGGAGTTGCGGGCGGCGCGCACCATCTCGGTGATGTCCGCATCGCAGTGCTCGTCGAAGAAGCGCCCGTAGTCATACGTGTTCTTGCCGGTGCGCCAGCAGTCGAACGCCTCCACCAGCATCACGATGCCGAGCCGCTCGCAGACCTCGATCAGCTCCGGCGCGGGCGGATTGTGCGAGGTGCGCAGGGCGTTGACGCCCATGCTCTTCATGATGGTCAGCTGGCGCAGCAACGCTTCGGCATCGACGGCGGCGCCGAGCGCGCCCAGGTCATGGTGGAGATCGACGCCCTGGAGCTTGGCGTATTGGCCGTTCAGCGAGAATCCGCGCTCGGGGTCGAAGGTGGCATGGCGGAGCCCGAAGGGGGTGCGGTACCGGTCGGTGGTGTCCTCACCCACCCGCAGTTCGGTCTCCAGGACATAGCGCCGCGGGGTGTCGAACGACCACAGCCGCGGCCGGTCGATCCTGAGCTCCTGGGTGGCGGTACGGGTGTCACCCGCCCCGACGGTGAGGGTGGAGTGCGCCTGGACCACCATGTGCCCGTCGGGGTCCTTGACCGTGGAGATCACGGTCACCGGCTTCCGGCCGTCCGACTCGTTGACCACGAGGGTCCGCGCCCGCACCGTGGCATGCCCGGCGCGCAGGGCGGTGGCCAGGCCGGGGGTGGTGAGGTACGTGCCCCACCGGGCCACATGGACCGGGTCGGTGACCACGAGCCGGACGTGGCGGTAGATGCCGCTGCCCGAGTACCAGCGGCTGCTGGGGAGCCGGTTGCGCACCTTGACGGCGAGGACGTTGGGGGTGGCGCCGTCCGTGTGGGCCACCTCGGTGAGGTCGAGGGCGAAGCCGGTGTATCCGTAGGGGTGCTCGCCGATGAGCCGTCCGTTGCAGTACACGGACGAGTCCATGTACACGCCGTCGAATTCGACGGAGAGCCGCTTGCCCTCGAGGGCGCGCGGCAGGGTAAAGGTGGTGCGGTACCAGCCGAGGCCGCCGGGCAGGAAGCCGGTGCCGCCGCTGGTGCCGTGGTCGGTGGTGGGGGTGAGCTCGATGCTCCAGTCGTGCGGAACCGCGACCTCGCGCCAGGCCGAGTCGTCGTACGCCGGGTCATAAGCGTCCTCGTACGCGCCGGTCGGGTCGGTGATGCCGCCGGGGTTGACGAGGGCGAACCGCCAGCCGTCCGTGAGCGGGACGGTCCGGCCTCCCATGGCGCGGGACGCGGTGGCGGACTGGGCGGGAGCGGCCGTGACAAGTGCCCCGGCCATCGGGGCGGCGGTGCCTGCGATCAGTAACGATCTGCGAGTGACCGCCATCGCGATCCCCTTCTCTTCGATTGTGTGGTGTGCAAGGGGCTTGTGCGGTGCGCGAGGGTCGTTGACCGACCACAACAGCCCTTTGCGCAACAGATTCTGACGGTTTCAAACAGGGAACTGTCAAGGGTCCCGCAGGGGCCCAGCACCCCAGTGGGAGTCGTACGAACGACGTGGTTGGCCCCCCCCCCGCCGGGGGGGCCCCAGGGGGTAAGGGGAAAGGCCCGCCCACACTAGTGGGTGTGGGGGTGGGCGGGTTTGAGGGGGACC
>NZ_JBHYVB010000221.1:0-7917 GCF_042750115.1 Streptomyces sp. NPDC059455 | reverse complement strand
TTTCTGTTTTTAACACATCGCCACAGTCTTTGTGACCCGGGGGCCCACACCCCCCTTTGGGCTTTTCAAAACCCTCGGGGGGGCCCCCCCCCGGGGGGGGGGGCCACCTCGTCGGAAAGGGAACTGGCCGGCACTCAGTAGTCGTAGTGGTGGTGCCGGTGATGCTCGGGCTCCTCGACCACCGGGGGTGCCACTGCGCCCGGCTCGACCACGCGCCGGCGCTTGTAGACACTCACATACGCGCATGTGCCGATGATGCCGACTGCCATCAGAATCAGGCCGACCAGGTGGACATTGAAGCCGTTGGCGTTCCAGTCGGTGGCGAAGGTGAGAATCCCTCCCACCGCGATCATCAAAATGCAACCGCCGAGGCCCATCAGTTCTGCCTCCGTACGTGAGTTCGCTGTTGTGGGCTGGTTTTCCCCGAGTACCCAGGCCCGCCGGGGCCAATCTCACGCCCCGCCGTCCTCGCGCTCCACGGCAGCCACCGTCTCCTCCAGCGCCTGGCGGTCCGCACGCGCCTTCGCCCGGTCCTTGGCCGAGGCGTCGGTGACATCGAGGAAGATCTGGTCGGCGTGCGGCCAGAACTCCGTCATCGCCGTCTTGACGCGCACCAGGACCTCCTCGACCTCCTCGCTGTCGAGACCGGGGACGAGGTCGACCCGGGCCGCCACCAGCGTCGAGTCATTGCCCAGACGCATCGTCAGCAGCGTGGTCACGGTGTCGATCTCCGGCTGCGTCTCGAGGAACCGGCGGAGCTCCTGGCGCTGGACCGGGTCGATCGCCTCGCCGATGAGCCGCCCGCGCGACTCCTTGGCCAGCCGGTAGGCCACATAGACCAGCAGCGCCCCGATCAGGAAGGAGGCCGTGGCCTCGTAGGCCACCTGGCCGGTCACCATGTGCAGCCACATGCCGAGCAGGGCGAACACCACGCCGAGACAGGCGGTGGAGTCCTCGGCCAGCACGGTGCGCAGTGTGGGGTCGTCACCCCTGCGCAGCTCGGTCGCCATGCCGCGGCCCGCTTCCCGGGCGTGCCCGCGCACCTGGACCAGCGCCCGGACCAGCGAGGAGCCCTCGGCGATGAGCGCCACGCCCAGGACCGCGAGGCCCACCAGATAGCCGCTGTGGTCCTCGGAGCTGCCCGCGCTCAGCGCCTCGGCGCCCTGGAAGAAGGAGAAGCAGCCGCCCATGACGAAGATGCCGACGGCGGCCAGCAGCGCCCAGAAGTAGCGCTCCTTGCCGTAGCCGAACGGGTGCTGGTCGTCGGGGGCCCGCCTGCTGCGTTTGAGGGAGGCGAGCAGGAACACCTCGTTGAGGCTGTCCGCGACGGAGTGAGCGGCCTCAGAGAGCAGCGCGGGGGAGCCGGCGAAGATCCCGCCGAAGGCCTTGGCCAGCGCGATGACCAGATTGGCGCCGAGGGCGACGAAGACGGTGACGGCGGTCCGGGAGTCCCGGCCCTGTCGCGCGCCGGATCCGTCCGGCCCGTGGTCTCTGTCCGGAGCGTCTGGTGTGTCCTGCGTGTCCTGCGTGTCCTGCGCGCGCGAGGTCTCCGGCGGGTCCGGCGTATGCGGCGTACGCGGTGTTCCGTGCCGGTCGGAGGAGTGCGTGGTGGAACGGCTCATCGGCGGGAAACTCCGTAGGCGGGAAGTCCGTGCCGTCCTGATGGCCCGCTCCGCCGGGGCGGCCGGACGGCCTGTCCCCTTCGCGTGTGTCCCGATCTCGGGACCTCAATCGTGACACGCCCGCCGAGGAGCGCGCCCCGCCGGACCCATCCGGTCCACGGGGCGCGCTCGGATGGGGTCAGCCGGCCGGGGTGTTCGGGGACGCGGGCACCTTCGGCAGCTCGCTGAAGATGTCGAGCCCCATGGCGGCGGCGATCAGCAGACCGATCACGCCCAGCGCCACCGCTCCCCAGGCCACCGCGGTCACCCAGGGTGCCCCGGCCGTGACGGGCCGCCGCTGCCGCAGCAGCACCACGGCGGCGATCACCACGGCGATCAGTGCAAACAGCCCGTTGACGAGGGCCGTGGTGTGCCACGGAGTGCCGTACACCGCGGAGATCTGATCGGCGGCCGACCCGGACTGGGCCTTGATCTGGCCGGTCAGTTGCTTGCGCTCCTGCAGCATGGTGCCGAGCCAGGTGCCGGAGAGCGAGGCGAGCCCGAGGCCCGCGGCGACGACCGAGGCGGCGCCGGGGACGACGCCCGGTGTGGTGGCCGGGGGAGGGGTCGCGATGTCGTCGGCGGGGTCGGGTGCTTCCAGCGAGTCCGGGGTCTCCTTCGGGTCCGGGGTTTCCTGCTGGTCCGAAACAGCGTTCGGGACACCCTCCGCCGTGGCTTCCTCGGCTTCTGCGGGCTGCGCTGCGGTGTCGGTCGGTTGGTCGGTCTTGGTGGTGTCCATGTGCCGCAACCGTACGGACCGAAGATGAAAACTCACTGAGAAAGCGATGTCCTTCGGCCGGCGGCACCGGCCGGGTGGTGGCCGGCCGCGCCGCATACGCTGACCGAAGGGTCTCAGCGATGGCCGGGGACCCCCCTCCCCGTACGACGGGAGCACCCCGTGGTCTCCTCCACCTCTGGCGGCGCCGCCCCCGACGGCGGGGCACGGCACCGGCTGCGCGCATGGCTGCTGGAGGGCCTGACCGACATGGCCAAGCGCCAGCCCGGCCCGCACGCCGAGCCGGAGGGCGCACACCAGGGCCGGCCGTGGTGGCGGGTGATGTGCCTGACCGGTCTGGACTACTTCTCCACCCTCGGCTACCAGCCCGGAATCGCCGCCCTGGCGGCCGGGCTGCTCTCCCCGCTGGCCACCGTGGTGCTGGTGGTGGTGACCCTGGCGGGCGCGCTGCCGGTGTACCGCAGAGTGGCCGTGGAGAGCCCGCACGGCCAGGGCTCGATCGCGATGCTGGAGCGGCTGCTGACCTTCTGGAAGGGCAAGCTGTTCGTCCTCACCCTGCTGGGCTTCGCGGCCACCGACTTCCTCATCACCATCACCCTCTCCGCCGCCGACGCCACCGCCCACCTGGTGGAGAACCCGCATTTCACCGCGACCCTGCGCGGCCATGAGGTGGCCATCACCCTGATCCTGGTGGGATTGCTCGGGGCGGTGTTCCTCAGGGGGTTCACCGAGGCCATAGGGATCGCGGTGGCGCTGGTCGCCGCCTATCTGCTGCTCAACGCCGTCGTGGTGGCGGTCGGGCTGTGGCATGTGTGCACCGCGCCCCACGTGATCCCCGACTGGTCCCAGGCGCTGGTCGCCGAGCGCGGCAGTCCCCTGGTCATGATCGGCGTGGCGCTGGTGATCTTCCCGAAGCTGGCCCTCGGGCTGTCCGGGTTCGAGACGGGCGTGGCCGTCATGCCGCATATCGAGGGCAAGCCGGGCGACACCGAGGAGCGCCCCGCCGGACGCATCCAGGGCGCCCGGAAGCTGCTGACCACCGCCGCGGTGATCATGAGCGTCTTCCTCATCACCTCCAGCTTCATCACGACCCTGCTGATCCCGCAGCGGGCGTTCGAACCGGGCGGTCAGGCCAATGGGCGCGCCCTGGCCTACCTCGCCCATGAGTACCTGGGCTCGACGTTCGGCAGCGTCTACGACGCCTCCACCATCGCCATCCTCTGGTTCGCCGGCGCCTCGGCCATGGCCGGACTGCTCAACCTGATGCCCCGCTATCTGCCGCGCTACGGCATGGCACCCCACTGGGCGCGCGCGGTCCGCCCCATGGTGCTGGTGTTCATCGCCATCGCGTTCCTGGTGACCTGGCTCTTCAAGGCGGATGTGGACGCCCAGGGCGGCGCCTACGCCACCGGGGTGCTGGTGCTCATCACCTCGGCCGCCGTCGCCGTCACCATCGCCGCCCGGCGCGCCCGGCAGCGCGGCTGGACCATCGGCTTCGGCGTCATCTCGCTGATCTTCCTGTACACCACCGCGGTCAACGTCATCGAACGGCCCGACGGCGTCAAGATCGGCGCCTGCTTCATCGCGGGCATCATGGCCGTGTCGCTGCTGTCCCGGGTGGCCAGGGCGTTCGAGCTACGGGTCACCAGCGTGACGTTCGACGCCCTGGCCGAGCGATTCGTCCGTGACACCGCCCACCGCAGGATCCGCCTCATCGCCAACAAACCGGAACGCCGCGACCTGGCCGAATACCGCGAGAAGCAGCACCAGATCCGGGCGGACAACGACATCCCGCCCGAGGACGACATCATCTTCGTCGAGGTCACGGTGGCCGACCCGTCCGAGTTCGAGAGCGAGCTGCGGGTGTGCGGCGAGGTGGTGCACGGCCGCTACCGCGTACTGACCCTGCAGAGCGCCACCATCCCGAACGCGCTGGCGGCGCTGCTGCTACGGGTGCGGGACCTGACCGGGCAGCGCCCGCACGTCTACTTCGAGTGGACCGAGGGCCATCCGCTGGCCCACTTCCTGCGCTTCTTCCTCTTCGGCCAGGGAGAGGTCGCCCCCGTCACCCGTGAGGTGCTCCGCGAGGCCGAGCCCGACCGCGGCCGCCGCCCCCACGTCCACGTCGGCTGAACGGGTCCCGTCGAGCCGGGGGCGGCCGCCACGTCAGGGCGCCGTCGTGTATGTCAGGGCGCCACCGGCTCCGGGTCCGGGTCCACGGCGGGCAGGCTGTCCATGAACGAGCTCACCGAGAACACCGCCCGTCCCGGCCCCGGCGGGCCGTATCCGGGCGGCGAGGACAGCCCGAAGTCCTCGAGCGTCGCCCGGTAGGTCTCCAGCAGCCGGATGTGGTACTCCAGCGGGGCGCCCTGCGGATTCTCCTTGCCCAGCGGTGTCGTCGGCTCGGGGCACCAGGTGGTGAACCGGGGCACGACCCCGTGCGACATGAAGAACCGCAGCCCCTCGGCGGTGGAATCGATCGCCTCGGCCACGGATGCGAAGCCGAGCGGCTGGGCCATCTCCACGCCCGCCACGAAGTTGGGGATCACATTCCGGGCGCCGAACACCTCGGCCGAGTCCAGAATCCGGCGGTGCCACTCGTCCCGGCCGATGTAGCGCTCCTTACCCGGGCAGTACAGCTCGAACAGCCGCCGGTCCCACACCTCGAAGTTGGGGTGGTAGATCCGCACCCCGTAGTCGTGGAAGCGCTGGACGTCCTCCTTGGGCAGCGCCTGCGCCACCACCTTGCCGATCCACCGGCCCGGGAAGCGCTCCTCGATGGCCTTCGCGTACTGGCCGTAGAAGTCGGCCTCGTCACGGCCGCCCACATGCGAGGTGATCGCGCCGCCGGTGAGGGTGTACGCCTGCGAGGTGCGGGCGGTGTCATGGCGGTCGATGATCTCCAGCGCCTCCAGCACCTCCTCGACCGGCTTCACCCCGGTGTACGGGCGGCCCGCCGCCTTGTGCTGACGCCAGTTGTGGTTGATGTCGCAGTACTGGCACTCCTCCTTGGCGCCGAAGTACTGGCACACCCGGAAGACCGTCAGATAGACCAGATAGCCCCACTGGATGGTCGGCGCGACCTCCATCACCGACTTGCCGTTCGACAGGGTGTGGCGGTAGTAGTCCGGCATTGGCGGCAGCCCCACATCGGCGATGCGCGCACCGTCCAGATACAGCCCCAGCGCACCGTCCTCCCCGGCCCGGACCACATACGGCGACGCGGGGTTGACGCGGACGGACACCACGGTGCGGCGGAGCTCGTACGGCCCGCCGGTGAGCACGATCTCCTCGGGCGGCCGGTTGAGGGCCGCGGCGCCCAGCTCCGGCAGGGTGCGGTGGTCGAACGAGAAGATGAAGTACGACTTCGGCTTGACGTCGCCGCCCTCGTTGCCGCTGAGCGCGGACTCGTCGAAGGCCATGCCCCCGCGCAGCAGGTCCTCCTTGAGCACGGCCTCCCGGGGCACCTGGGGGAAACGCCCCATCAGCCCCTCGATCAGCGCGGTTCGTCTCTCACTCGCCATCTGCTGCACCATCCCCCTGGCTCCGTACGGATGCGGTGTGGTTCCCACGCAGGTCTCTGTGCCGCTGAACACGATAGATCAGGACGGATATTCGCCTCCAGGGCACCCGCCCCGAGCCCGCCTCGTGTCCGCCCCACACCCCCCGAGCCCGCCCCACTCCCCCCTGAGCCCGCCCCGTGTCCGTCCGATGGGCGCTCCGGGGCCGGCCGATCTACGGTGGAAGGGCCATGGCTGTCAACCGGCTCGGCATGGTCGTCCACCAGGCCCGCCCCACCGCCGTCGCGGCGGCCCGCACCGCCCGCGCATGGGCCGCCGCGCACGGCATCTCCTGCTTTGAGCTGGACGTCTGGCGCGGTGACCAGCCCCGGCGCAGCGCCCAGGAGGAGTCCGAGGCGGCCGGCCACCCCGATCTGATCGTCACCTTCGGCGGCGACGGCACCTTTCTGCGTGGCGCCCGGCTCGCGGCCAGGAACGGGGCCGCGGCGCTGGGGGTGAACGTGGGGCGGGTCGGCTTCCTCACCGAGATCAGCGTCGACCAGGTGGAGGACGCGCTGAACGCCGTCCGTGAGGGCCGGGCCACGATCGAGGAGCGCATGCTGCTCACGCTGCGGGCGTCCCGGCCGCTGGAGATGCCCGAGGGCATGGAGGCGCTGCTGCGTTACGGGCGGGGCCCCGTCCCGCCCCCGCCCAAGGTCCGCCCCGGCCGCGGCGGCCCCGAGGAGGCCGGCTGGGGCATCCCGCTGGACGTCAACGCCGTCAACGACGTGGTCTTCGAAAAGCTCGCCCGCGACCGCCAGGCCGGGCTCGGGGTGTATGTGTCCGGGCAGCTGCTCGCCTCGTACTCGGCCGACGCGATCATCGTCGCCACCCCGACCGGCTCCACCGCCTACAGCTTCGCCGCCGGCGGGCCGGTGGTCTCCCCGTACATGGACGCGGTCGTCTTCACCCCGGTGGCCCCGCACATCGCCTTCGACCGCACCGTGGTGGCCGCGGTGGACGAACCCGTCGCCGTACGGGTGCTGCCGACCTCGGGGCGGGTGGCGGTCAGCCTCGACGGGCAGCTGCGCGGGGTGCTGGAGCCGGGTGACTGGGTGGCGGCCTATCGGGCACCGGTCCGGCTGCGGCTGGTACGGCTCGCGCCGACGCAGTTCTACCACCGGCTGCGGGACCGCTTCCGGCTGGCCGACTCGCCCGCCGCCGACCCGGCCCCGCCGTTCTACCGCCCCAGCTCCCCGATCCCGCCGGACCTGGCGCATCTGCGGCTGCCCCCGGCGCCCGACGGCCCACCGGAGCCGGGGCCGGACGGCCCACGCTGAAGATGCGGGGCGCACACCCCGGTGCCAGGCTGAGGGGCGTGACAGCTCACGCGTTTCACAGCGACTTCGCGCTGCGTGTCAACGGTGCCGACCGCCCCCTCACCCTCGACCACCGGGTGACCCTGCTGGACGCCCTCCGCGAACACCTGGCGCTGACCGGGGTCAAGAAGGGGTGCGACCACGGGCAGTGCGGGGCCTGCACCGTCCTGATCGACGGGGAGCGCGTCAACAGCTGCCTGGTGTTCGCGGTGGCCGCCCAGGGCCGGGACATCACCACCATCGAGGGCGTGGCGGGGCTCGCCGCCCCCGAGGAACTCCACCCGCTGCAGCGGGCGTTCCTGGACCACGACGGCTTCCAGTGCGGCTACTGCACACCCGGCCAGATCTGTTCCGCCATCGGCGCGCTCACCGAGGCCGCGCGCGGCTGGCCCAGCCATGTCACTTCGGACATGGCGGCCGGGGTCGGCGCGCCGGATGAGCTGGACGCCGACGAGATCCGGGAGCGGATGAGCGGCAACCTGTGCCGCTGCGGGGCGTACCCCGGCATCGTGGCCGCCATCCGCGAGGTCGCCGCGGCCGACGGCGGCGGGGCGCCCGCCCGCACCGGTGCGGCGGGAGGGGCGCGAGGAAGCCCTGAGGCTACGGGCGCGCCCCCGACCCCCAGGCCGCCGCCCGGCTCG
>NZ_JBHYVB010000220.1:15525-17850 GCF_042750115.1 Streptomyces sp. NPDC059455 | reverse complement strand
GCCGGCGCGGGGCGGCGCGGGGGGGGTGGGGTCACCCGCCCTCCCCCGCCCCGCCCCCCCCCGGGCGCCCCCCGCCCCCCCCGCGCCGGCGGGAGACGCCCGAGCGGCCCACGCGCCCCGGGGAACCCCGCGAGCGGGCCGAGCCGAAGCGGACCGAGCCCAAGCGGCCGTCGGCGGCCGGGCCGCCGCGCCCGGGCACCCCGCCGCCCGCCCGGAAGCCCGAGCGCCGTGACGCGCCCGCGGAGCGGCCGGGCAGGCCCGCCACGCCCCCGCCGGGCGGCTTCAAGGACCTGGCGCTCAGGACGCCCCTGCCCAAGGCCGTGCTGCCCGAGGCCCTGCCGCCGCAGGCCCAGGGCCGGTCCGTCACGGCGGACACGCCCGGGGTGCGTGCCGAGGGCCCCGGGCCCGCCGACGGGTCCCGGAGCGGTCCCGGAGAGCGTGTGGGGCCCGCCCCCGGCCCCGGGGGCCCCGGGACCGATCGGGGGTCGGAGGGCGCCCTGACCGGCCGCCAGCGGCTGGTGAAGGGCGTATGGCCGCCGCGGCTCACCCGCGCGCAGCTCATCGTCGCCCTGCTGCTCTTCGGCCTCGGCCTGGGTCTCGCCATCCAGGTGCGGTCGACCAACGAGAGCAGCGTGCTGCGCGGTGCCCGGCAGGAGGACCTGGTCCGGATCCTCGACGAGCTGGACTCACGGACCCAGCGGCTCCAGGACGAGAAGCGCCGCCTCGAGAACCAGCGCACCGAGCTGGAGAACAGCTCGGACCAGGCCGAGGAGGCCAGGAAGCAGACGCTTCAGAAGGAGCAGCAGCTGGGCGTGCTCGCGGGTACGGTGGCAGCACAGGGTCCTGGTATCACGATCACCATCGACGACTCCCGGGGCTCCGTGGAGTCGGACATGCTGCTCGACACGGTCCAGGAGCTGCGCGCGGCGGGCGCCGAGGCGATCCAGATCGGCAAGGTGCGCGTGGTCGCCGGCACCTACTTCTCGGACAGCGGTGGCGCGATCCGGATCGATGGACGGAAAGTGACGCGACCGTATGTTGTGAAGGTGATCGGCAAGCCGGAGGATCTGGAGCCGGCCCTGAACATCCCGGGCGGGGTGGTGCAGAGCCTGGAGAAGGAGCAGGCCACAGTGTCCGTGCAGCGGGATAAGAAGGTCGTTGTGGATGCCTTGCGATCGGCGAAGCGGCCTGACTACGCTCGGTCGTCATCACGGTGAGGCGGTTCGAAATGAGGGTCTCTCGGGGAGACCATGTGGACGCGGGGGGTCAACGCACCAGAAGATCCGCGCGTGGTGGAAACTGTCTGGTGGTCACGGACGTTGTGAGGATGTCCGGACCGTCTGGTGTGTGCATCGAGGGTTTGTCCTGCCCCACGGGCGGGTCTGTTTCAGTCAAGGGGAATCGCCCGTGAAGTTGTTCGGGAAGTTGTTCGGTAAGAGTGCCCGCCAGGATGGCGGCAGCAGCACCGCTCGCCACCGCGCCTCGCGTGCCGCGGAGGAGAGCGGAGGGGGAACCGGGGAGCGCCCGCTCTTCCGTGACCAGGTCGGCGGGCAGGGCGCGTCTGTTGACCCCTCCGCGGCCGGGCCCATAGGTTTCGGGGACCCATCGGCCTCTCACAGTGGTGGAGGGCCCGCTTTGCCGGTCTGTCAGCGGTGTGGCCACCGGAACGCGGAGGCCAGCCGGTTCTGCTCCAATTGCGGCGCCCCGCTGCGGGGCGGCGCGCCCTCCGAGCGTGCCTCGGAGACCACCTCCACCATTTCGATCTCGGGTCTCGAGGCGTACGACTCCGAGGTGACCGGGCAGACGCCGCTGCCGTCGCTCAGCCCGGAGGCGCAGGCCGCCGTCGAGGCGCTGCCCCTGGGGTCGGCCCTGCTGGTGGTCCGCCGCGGGCCGAATTCCGGCAGCCGCTTCCTGCTGGACAGTGATGTCACCACGGCGGGCCGTCACCCGCAGAGCGACATCTTCCTGGACGATGTGACGGTCTCCCGCCGCCATGTGGAGTTCCGGCGCGGCCAGGACGGCAGCTTCACCGTCTCGGACGTCGGCAGCCTCAACGGGACGTATGTCAACCGGGAGCAGATCGACGCGCCGGTGGTCCTGGTCAGTGGGGACGAGGTACAGATCGGTAAGTACCGGCTGGTCTTCTACCCGAGCCAGCGGGGCGTCGGCATCTGACCCGTCAGGGGAGGTCCATGCTTCAGACACCGTCGGGCGGTGCCGATACCGGCACCCCCCCCCCCGGCCGCCCCGCCAGGAGCCCCCGCACCCATCTCCTTGAACCAAACCCCAGCCCCCCCGCACAACAAGGCACGCCGGGTGGAGCGG
>NZ_JBHYVB010000220.1:0-15515 GCF_042750115.1 Streptomyces sp. NPDC059455 | reverse complement strand
CTGACGGGGGTGTTCTCCCCCCGCCCCCCGGGGGGCGGCGGCCAGGCCCCCGTGGGGGTGGCCCCAGGCTACACCCCCGGGGGGGGGGCCCCCACCCCCCCCCCCCCCCCACGGGCAGCCGGTCGATGAGCATCGGCACCGTGCTGAATCTGTTGCGGGACGAGTTCCCCGAGGTCACCATCTCCAAGATCCGCTTCTTGGAGTCGGAGGGGCTGGTGGAGCCGCGGCGGACGCCGTCCGGCTACCGCAAATTCAGCCAGCAGGATGTGGAGCGGCTCGGCCATATCCTCCGGATGCAGCGTGACCACTACCTGCCGCTCAAGGTCATCCGGGAGCATCTGGACGCCCTGGAGCGGGGTGAGCCGCTGCAGCTTCCTGCCGTTTCGCAGGGAGCTCAGCAGGCCGGGCCGCTCGACGGCGACCCCGGCGCGGTCCCGGACGGCCCCACGGCCGCCCGGGTCGGCCGTGCCGAGCTGCTGGCAACGGCCGAGGTCAGCGAGGCGGAGCTGGCCGAATGGGAGTCGTACGGGCTGCTCGCGCCGACCGCGGACGGCGGGTACGACATCGAGGCGGTGACCGTTGCCCGGCTCATCGCCGAACTCGGTCGTTTCGGCCTGGAACCACGTCATCTGCGAATCATGAAAGCCTCCGCCGAGCGCGAGGCCGGAATGGTCGAGCAGGTGGTCGCCCCGCTGCGGTTGCATAGAAATCCGCAGACCAGAGCGCATGCGGAGGCCAGTGTGCGGGAGCTCGCCACGCTCTCCGTACGGCTGCACGCGGCCCTGGTGCGATCGGCTCTGAGGGTCCAGGAGCGGTGACCGACCGGGCCCCGACTATCCAAACCGGCCGGGCACGTCCTAGGGTTGCTGTGTGAACGAGCTCGACGTCGTGGGTGTCCGGGTGGAAATGCCCTCCAACCAACCGATCGTGCTCCTGCGTGAAGTGGGAGGCGACCGCTACCTCCCCATCTGGATCGGACCAGGTGAGGCGACCGCGATCGCCTTCGCTCAGCAGGGCATGGCTCCGGCGCGCCCGCTGACCCATGACCTTTTCAAAGACGTACTCGAAGCGGTCGGCCAGCAGCTCACGGAGGTCCGGATCACGGATCTGCGCGAGGGGGTCTTCTACGCGGAGCTGGTCTTCGCCAGCGGCGTGGAGGTCAGTGCCCGGCCGTCCGACGCCATAGCGCTCGCGCTGCGCACCGGAACGCCGATCTACGGCAGCGACGGCGTGCTGGACGACGCCGGTATCGCGATCCCGGACGAGCAGGAGGACGAGGTGGAGAAGTTCCGCGAGTTCCTCGACCAGATCTCGCCCGAGGACTTCGGAACCAGCAGCCAGTGAACCGTATGCCGGTCCTCGCTCGCGCATTCGAGTAGCCTTTCCCGGACGAGGGACACGGGAAACCACCCTTAGGGTGATTATCACTCGGCGTGCCGAGTGTGGCGATCGTTGACGCACCCCGGGTGACTGCCTACCTTCAAGATGGCAGGTCGAGGACGGAGGTCGGCGTGAGAAGCACCGGCGACGGCACGGCGGCCGGAGGTCCGTATGCGCTCCAGGGGAGCGCATCGGCCGATCCGGCATTGAAGGCTCGGGTCGCGGCACAGGCCGCACCGCCGCGTGAGCCCGCCGCAGGGGGGACGGAGCGGATCGGATACCGCGGACCCACTGCGTGTGCGGCCGCGGGCATCACCTACCGCCAGCTGGACTACTGGGCGCGTACCGGGCTGGTGGAGCCGAGCGTCCGGCCGGCGTACGGCTCGGGCAGCCAGCGGCTCTACAGCTTTCGGGACGTGGTCGTCCTCAAGATCGTGAAGCGGCTGCTGGACACCGGGGTGTCGCTCCAGAACATCCGGGCGGCGGTGGTGCACCTGCGTGCCCGGGAGCTCGACGACCTGGCCCAGATGACGCTGATGAGCGACGGCGCGACCGTCTACGAGTGCACCTCGCCCGATGAGGTCGTGGACCTCCTCCAGGGCGGCCAGGGCGTCTTCGGGATCGCCGTGGGCGTCGTCTGGCGGGATGTGGAGAGCGCGCTGTCCCAGCTGCACGGCGAGCGGGTGGACACCGGCGAGACGCTGGTCCGGCCCAACCCGACCGACGAGCTCGCGGCGCGCCGCAACCGGGCGGGTTAGCACCAGCCCTTCCGACGGGCGCCCCGGAGGTGAACCGAGTGGCGCCCCCGGGCCCGCCCCTGGCCGTCGATGCCGCCCCATTGTCAGTGGTGTGCGGCAGCATCGGGGGTGTGAGGGGTGCGCCGACGATTCTCCATCTGGACATGGACGCCTTCTACGCCTCGGCGGAGCAGGCGGCCAAGCCAAGCCTGCGCGGAAAGCCGGTGATCGTGGGGGGCCTGGGGCCGCGTGGTGTGGTGGCCACGGCCTCGTACGAGGCCCGGGTGTTCGGGGTGCACTCCGCCATGGCGATGGCCCAGGCCCGCCGCCTGTGTCCGAACGCGGCGTTCCTCATCCCCCGCTTCGCGCTCTACCGCAAGGTGAGCGACGTGGTCATGGCCCTGCTGCACACGCTGTCGCCGCTGGTGGAGCCGCTGAGCCTGGACGAGGCGTTCGTCGATCTGGAGGCGGGTGGCACCGAGCCCAGCGTGGCGGCGGCGCGCGCCGTGGCGGAGCGGCTGCGGGCCGACATCAAGGCGGTCACCGGGCTGACCGGGTCGGTGGGGCTCGCCGGATCCAAGATGCTCGCCAAGATCGGTTCGGAGCAGGCCAAGCCGGATGGTCTGGTGGTCATCGAGCCCGGGACGGAGCGCGATCTGCTCGGCCCGATGTCGGTGCGGACGCTCCCGGGCGTCGGTCCCGCCACGGCGGAGACGCTGCGCCGGGCCGGGATCCACACCGTGGCCGAGACCCGGGAGGCGGGCGAGGCCGAGCTGGTGCGGCTGCTGGGGCGGGCCCACGGCGCGTCGCTGTTCCTGATGGCCGAGGGACGGGACGAGCGGCCCGTCGTCGCCGAGCGGGACGCCAAGTCCATCTCGGTCGAGGACACCTTCGACGTCGACCTCACCGACCGCACCCGGGTGCAGCTGGAGATCGCGCGGCTCGCCGACCGCTGTGTGCGGCGGCTGCGCGAGGCGGGCCGCTCGGGGCGGACGGTCGTGATCAAGGTGCGGCGGTACGACTTCTCCACGCTCACCCGTTCGGAGACCCTGCGCGGGCCGACCGACGACCCGGCGGTGGTGCGCGAGGCCGCGGCGCGGCTGATCGACGGGGTGGACACCACGGCGGGTGTCCGGCTGCTGGGGGTCGGCGTCAGCGGTCTGGCGGACTACACGCAGGAGGACCTCTTCGCGCAGGCAGCCGCCCAGGCCGCGCAAGCCGCGCAAGCCGCACAAGTGGCTCAGACCGCGCAGGCCGCTCACGAGGCCGTGGGGGACGCCGTGCGCCCGCCGGGCCCCGAGAGGCCGGAGCTCGTGGGAGAGGGCGCGGGAGAGGCCTCTGAGGACGCTGAGAAGCCGCGACGCTGGCTCCCGGGCTCCGATGTACGGCACGCCGAGTATGGGGCGGGCTGGGTGCAGGGGAGCGGAGTGGGCCGGGTGACCGTGCGCTTCGAGGAGCCGTGGTCGCCACCGGGCCGGGTGCGGACGTTCCCCGTGGACGACCCGGCGCTACAGCCTGCCGACCCGCTGCCGCTGCTGCGCCCGGACGCGGATGCCGGCGCGGAAGAGGGCGAGGTCCCGCCCCGGCAGGTCCCGGAGTCCGGTGGTGGGTCCGAGCACGGGCCCGAGCCCGGCCGGGGTCGGGGTCAGCCCGTGACGTCCAGGCCGTAGTGGTGGTAGAGCTGAAGCTCCTGCTCGGGGGAGAGGTGGCGGCCTACCCCGAAGTCCGGGGCGTCCTTGATCAGTGACCGGTCGTACGGCACCCGCAGGGTGTCGCCGACGACCTCGCTCGGTTCGAGCGGTACGAAGACGTCCCGGCTGAACAGCCCGGTGCGTACCGCCGCCCATTCGGGCTCGCCGGTCGCGTCGTCGAGATAGACCTCGTCCACGGTGCCGATCTTGGCGCCCTCGCGGTCGAATGCCTTGCGGCCGATCAGGGTCCGCGGGTCGATATCGGTCTGCACGCTCTCTCCCACAGGTGGCAAACAGATGACAAGCAAGTGGCAAGTGCCCATTGCTACCTACAAAAAGCCACATCGCCGCACTCGGCCACTCGAACGCCCGCGACCGTCCCCCGCGGCGGACGCGACCGTCCCCCGTGGCAGAACCGCTGGTACGCTGACTGTGGCTGCAGACCCCGTGCGGGAGAGTCCTCCGCCGACGCTGTCGGAGGCGCCGAAGGAGCAAACCCTCCCCGGAATCTCTCAGGCACACGTACCGTGCGGGTGAGGTCACTCTGGAAAGCAGGGCGGGCCACGGGCGAGCAGAGTTCCGGAACCCTTCCTCACCGACGGTGAAAACCGGTCAGGCGGTATGTGGACCGGTGAAGCTCTCAGGTTGAGATGACAGAGGGGGAGGCCGTCCGGGCACCCGAGCCGCGGTGCCCCTCGTAGGTCGTCACAGACCAGGAGGCCCCCGCAGATGACCGCCAATCGCATCGCACTCTCCGACTTGGAATCCAGTACTCCGTTCGAGCGGCGTCATATCGGCCCGGACGGCGAGGCACAGGCCAAGATGCTCGCCCAGGTCGGCTTCGGCTCGCTGGACGAGCTCACCGAGGCAGCCGTACCGGACGTCATCAAGAGCACCGGGGCGCTGGACGCCCTGCCGTCGGCCCGCAGCGAGCCGGAGGTCCTCGCCGAGCTGCGCGCGCTCGCCGACCGCAACCAGGCGCTGCCGTCGATGATCGGCCTCGGCTACTACGGCACCCACACCCCGCCGGTGATCCTGCGCAATGTGCTGGAGAACCCCGCCTGGTACACCGCGTACACGCCCTACCAGCCGGAGATCTCCCAGGGTCGGCTCGAGGCGCTGCTGAACTTCCAGACCGTCGTCGCCGATCTGACCGGGCTGCCCACGGCCGGTTCCTCGCTGCTGGACGAGGCCACCGCGGCCGCCGAGGCGATGGCGCTGTCGCGGCGCGTCGGCAAGGTCAAGGAGGGCGTCTTCCTGATCGACGCCGACTGTCTGCCGCAGACCATCGCGGTCATACGGACCCGCGCCGAGCCGACCGGTGTCGAGGTCCTCGTCGCCGACCTGGCCGAGGGCATCCCGGACGAGATCGCCGAGCGCGGGGTCTTCGGCGTGCTGCTGCAGTACCCGGGCGCCTCCGGCGCGGTGCGCGATCCGCGCCCGGTCATCGAGCGCGCCCATGAACTGGGCGCCGTCGTCACCGTCGCCGCCGATCTGCTCGCGCTCACCCTGCTCACCTCGCCCGGTGAGCTGGGCGCGGACATCGCGGTGGGCAGCAGCCAGCGGTTCGGCGTCCCGATGGGCTTCGGCGGACCGCACGCCGGTTTCATGGCGGTGCGCGACGCCTACGCCCGCAACCTCCCCGGCCGTCTGGTCGGGGTCTCGGTGGACGCCGACGGCGACAAGGCGTACCGGCTGGCGCTGCAGACCCGTGAGCAGCACATCCGCCGGGAGAAGGCCACCAGCAACATCTGCACCGCGCAGGTGCTGCTGGCCGTGATGGCCGGGATGTACGCCGTCTACCACGGCCCGGACGGGCTCGCGGCGGTCGCCCGCCGCACCCACCGCTACGCCTCCGTGCTCGCCGAGGGGCTGCGGGCCGGTGGCGTCGAGGTGGTGCACGGCGCGTTCTTCGACACCCTCACCGCGCGGGTGCCGGGCCGGGCCGCCGAGGTCGTCGCCGCGGCCCGCGAGGCGGGGGTCAACCTCCGGCTGACCGACGCCGACCACGTCGGCATGGCCTGCGACGAGACCACCGGCCGCGCGCAGCTCGCCGCCGTATGGTCCGCCTTCGGGGTGGACGGCGGCAACGGCGACGCCTCCGGGATCCCCGGGATCGACGAGCTGGACGCCTCGGCGCCGGACGCGCTGCCCGCGGCCCTGCTGCGCCAGGACGGCTATCTGGCCCACCCGGTCTTCCACCAGCACCGCTCCGAGACCGCGATGCTGCGCTATCTGCGGCGCCTGGCCGACCGGGACTACGCCCTGGACCGGGGCATGATCCCGCTGGGCTCCTGCACCATGAAGCTCAACGCGACCACCGAGATGGAGCCGGTCACCTGGCCCGAGTTCGGCGCGCTGCACCCCTTCGCACCGGCCGAGCAGGCCCAGGGCTATCTGACCCTGATCCGTGAGCTGGAGGAGCGGCTGGCCGAGGTCACCGGCTATGACAAGGTCTCGCTGCAGCCGAACGCGGGGTCCCAGGGCGAGCTCGCCGGGCTGCTGGCGGTGCGCGCCTACCACCGGGCCAACGGGGACACCCAGCGCACCGTCTGCCTGATCCCGTCCTCGGCGCACGGCACCAACGCCGCCAGCGCCGTGATGGCCGGTATGAAGGTCGTCGTGGTCAAGACCGGCCAGGACGGCGAGGTGGACACCGACGACCTGCGCGCCAAGATCGAGCAGTACGGCGACCAGCTGGCCGTCCTGATGGTCACCTACCCCTCCACCCACGGGGTGTTCGAGGAGCACATCACGGAGATCTGCGCGACCGTGCACGACGCGGGCGGCCAGGTCTACGTGGACGGCGCCAACCTCAACGCGCTGGTCGGACTCGCCGAGCCCGGCCGGTTCGGCGGCGATGTCTCGCATCTGAACCTGCACAAGACCTTCTGCATCCCGCACGGCGGCGGCGGCCCCGGCGTCGGCCCGATCGCGGTGCGCGAGCATCTGGCGCCCTACCTCCCCAACCATCCGCTGCAGCCCGCCGCCGGACCGGCCACCGGCGTCGGCCCGGTCTCGGCCGCGCCGTGGGGCTCCGCGGGGATCCTGCCGATCTCGTGGGCGTACATCCGGCTGATGGGTGCCGAGGGGCTGCGCCGCGCGACCCAGGTCGCGGTGCTCGGCGCCAACTACGTCGCCAAGCGCCTCGAGCCGCACTACCCGGTGCTCTACACCGGCCCCGGCGGCCTGGTGGCCCATGAGTGCATCGTGGATCTGCGTCCGCTGACCAAGGCCACCGGCGTGACCGTGGACGATGTGGCCAAGCGCCTGATCGACTACGGCTTCCACGCGCCGACGATGTCGTTCCCGGTGGCCGGGACGCTGATGATCGAGCCGACCGAGAGCGAGGATCTGGCGGAGCTGGACCGGTTCTGCCAGGCGATGATCGCCATCCGGGCCGAGATCGAGAAGGTCGGCTCCGGCGAGTGGGCCAAGGAGGACAATCCGCTGCGGAACGCCCCGCATACGGCGGCGTCGCTGACCGCGGAGTGGGACCACCCGTACTCCCGGGAGGAAGCGGTCTTCCCGGCCGGGGTCTCGGCGGCCGACAAGTACTGGCCGCCGGTGCGGCGGATCGACGGGGCCTACGGGGACCGTAACCTCGTCTGCTCCTGCCCGCCGCTGGAGTCCTACGAGGGCTGAGGGGTCTCAGCCCGGCGATGCGTCAGTGGGGCCGGTTCGGCGGATGCGCCGGGCCGGCCCCTGATAGTTACGTGTCGTCGACGGCGGAGGTCAGGCCGCGGTGACGACGTGCTCGGAACCCAGCGGTCGGCATGGTGCGATCACACGCCCGTCCGGCAGCAGCTCACCGGTGTCCTCGAAGAGCAGGACGCCGTTGCACAGCAGGCTCCATCCCTGCTCCGGGTGGTGCGCCACGAGATGGGCGGCCTCCCGGTCGGCGGAGTCGGCTGACGGGCAGGGTGGTTGATGCTGGCACATGACAGGGTTCTTTCGCTGCGGAGTGGTGAAGGTCCTGCGGCTCGCTGCGGCGTTCATGGCCGCCCCCCGTGGTTGAGTCGGTCGATTGCTCCAGTGTTGCCCTGCGGCCTGGAATCCGCAGGGATTTCGCGGTACCGGTCTCGCTAGATAATGACGCATCACCCGTCCGGACGGTTCATCGCGGCCGGACTGTTACGAGGATGCTGCGGAGCGCCCCGTGATCCGGCGGTCACGGGGCGCTCCCAAACTGATGAAGGACCAGGTCAGGCAGGTGAGCCAAGCAAGGGGGCCCGCGTCAGCCGGTGGGTGAGGACGGGCAGCAGATCGGTTGCGCGGTGCGCCCGGTGGGCCGCGATACCGGGCGGGGCCGGGGCGAGCGGCACCAGCAGGTCCCCGGCGCCGAGGCCGCCTTCGGCGCCGTCCGCGGTCAGGTCGCCGTGCAGCCACAGCGTGACCATGTAGAGCTCGGGGATGGACAGCAGCCGAGGCTGGTACGCCGAGGGCAGCGACTCGGCCTCGCTCAGGGCGAGTTCGGCCGAGCTGACGTAGGGGCCCTCGGAGAAGTGCGAGAAGGCCCAGCCGTCGGCGGTGAGCATCGCCTCGGCGGCGGCCACCGTACGGTCGCCGTCGCGGATCAGGAATCGCCAGCCGGTGAGCCGGGTGCGCGGCGGGCCGTCGGCGGCGGTGATGTCGTCCAGGACATGGACGGGGAGCGGGAGTTCGGGTTCGAAGGGGCCGGTGAGCGTGGAGAGCACGGGGGTGCGGGCCTCGCGGACGGCGGTGGGGGAGTCAAGGGCCGTGAGGACGCTGCGCAGGGCGGGCGCGGGGGCCTGGGGCACATGCAGCGGCATGGTGGGTCGCCTCTCGCTTTGAAGACACGGTGAAGCGATAGCGGGCCGGGTTTGGGCGGCGCTGTCGGTGGAACACGGGTCAGAGGGGAGCCGGAACAGACCGTTCGGGCGTTATCTCTCTGCCTCGTTAGCCGAGTTTATACGACAAGTGTTCCCGTTGTGTTTCGTCTAGCCGCTGCCGATATCGCCGACAAGAGGATATCCAGACCCCGGGAACGCGGGGATTTTCCCCGATTCAGTGCCAGATGAACGGATATGACCTGGCATTTTGAGGCCCGCGCGGTAGGCTGGAACTCGCTGGTCCTTTTCCCCGGCGCAATGCGCAGTTCCACAGAGCCTACCGGCTGGGTGGGGATCGCGGGGCGTTATCGATCACATTGGTGGGCATCATCGAGCGTGGTGTGCACATGCCCGGCGCCGATGATCCACTCAGAGGAGGGACGCTTCGATGGGGGAGAAGCTCATAGCCGGTGAGTTCGACCCGTCCGGCCGGCGACGGCAGCGCGTCCGGTTGCGGCAGTGCCTCGACGGGCTGGGCCGGCTCCTGGCCGACAAGCGATTCGACCGTCCGAAGAATCTGATGGGGCTGGAGATCGAGCTGAATCTCGCCGGGGCCGACGGGCTGCCGAGGATGATGAACGCGGAGGTTCTGGAGCGCATCGGGAGTCATGATTTCCAGACCGAACTCGGGCAGTGCAATCTTGAAGTAAACATCGTGCCCCACCGTTTGCACGGACGCGTTCTCGATCAGCTCTCCGAAGAGCTCCGAACCGGTTTGTCATATGCCGACCGCAAGGCGCGGGAAGTGTCTTCCGAGATCGTGATGATCGGAATTCTGCCAACCGTCGCCGCGGACGATCTGGGATCCACGAACCTCTCCTATGACGACCGTTACAAACTTCTCAATGAGCAGATGCTGGCCGCCCGTGGTGAGGATTTCCTCATCGACATCGAGGGCCGGGAGCGATTCACCTACGCCAGCTCCTCCATCGCCCCCGAGGCGGCCTGCACCTCCGTCCAGCTCCATCTGCAGGTCACCCCGGGCCGCTTCGCGGACGCGTGGAACGCGGCGCAGGCGGTGGCCGCCGTGCAGATCGCGGTGGGCGCCAACTCCCCCTTCGTCTTCGGCCACGAGGTGTGGCGCGAATCCCGGCCGCCGCTGTTCCTCCAGGCCACCGATGTGCGCCCGCCGGAGATCGCTGCCCAGGGGGCGCGCCCGCGCACCTGGTTCGGCGAGCGCTGGATCGACTCCGCCTACGAGCTGTTCGAGGAGAATCTGCGCTACTTCCCGCCGCTGCTCTCCACCGGCGAGGACGAGGACCCGCTGCGGGCGCTGGACGAGGGCGGGGTGCCCGAGCTCCAGGAACTGGCGCTGCACAACGGCACGATCTACCGCTGGAACCGGCCCGTCTACGACGTCGTGGACGGTGTGCCGCATCTGCGCGTGGAGAACCGCGTGCTCCCGGCCGGGCCCACCGTCACCGATGTCATCGCCAACGCCGCCTTCTACTACGGGCTGGTCAGGGCGCTCGCCGAGGAGTCCCGCCCGGTGTGGTCCCGGCTGCCGTTCGCGGCCGCCGCGGCCAACTTCGAGGCGGCCTGCCGGCATGGCATCGACGCGGTCCTGCAGTGGCCCAAATCCGGCCGTTCGGCGTCCCTGACCCGCACCTCCGCCGTACGGCTGGTCCGCGAGGAGCTGCTGCCGCTCGCCGCGTCCGGCCTCGACTCCTGGGGTGTGGAGCCCGCCGACCGCGACCGCTATCTCGGCGTGATCGAGGAGCGCTGCAAGCTGGGGGTCAACGGCGCGTCCTGGCAGGCGGCCACCTACCATCGGGCGCTGGGCGGCGGACTGGACCGGGAAGCCGCCCTCGCGGCGATGACCCGCCGCTACTGCGCCCTGATGCGGACCGACGCACCGGTGCACACCTGGCCCACCGATCTCTCCGGGTGACGCCCCCACCGTGGACCATGACCCCGTATTGTCCGGTGAACGGGGCGGGTGCACCGATGAGGCGGAGAGACGGAAGTGGGGACAGGAGTGCGGTCACAGGCGCGGGGCGTGGAGTTGCCCGTGGTCGAGGACGGGCTCTCGCGGCGGATGCTGCGCAATGAGACGCTGCTCGTGCTGGCGCTGTCCCTGGGCGCGAGCGGGCTGTCCGCGCTGATCAGCTTTATCGGCTCGGTGACCAAACCGGGCGGGCTGAAGGACCAGGCGGCCAATCTCAACTCCTCCGCGGCGCCGGGGCGGCCCTGGCTGGATCTCGCCTGGCAGCTGTTCGGCATCACCACCGCGCTGGTGCCGGTCGCGCTCGTGGCCCATCTGCTGCTGCGCGAGGGCGCCGGGCTGCGGGTGATCGGCTTTGACCGCGACCGGCCCCGGTTCGACCTGGCGTGGGGCGCCGCGATCGCGGCCGCGATCGGTGGCACCGGGCTGCTGCTGTACCTCGGGGCGCGGGCCGTCGGGGGCAATCTGACGGTGGTGCCCGAGTCGCTGCCCGACGTCTGGTGGAAGATCCCCGTACTGATCGCCTCCGCCGTGCAGAACGCGGTGCTGGAGGAGGTGGTCGTGGTCGGCTATCTGCTGCGCAGGCTCGGGCAGTTGGGCTGGACCCCGATGGCCGCCCTGCTGGCCAGCTCGGTGCTGCGCGGCTCGTACCACCTCTACCAGGGGATCGGCGGCTTCTTCGGCAATATGGCGATGGGCGTGGTCTTCGTGCTGCTCTACCGCCGCTGGGGGCGGGTCGGGCCGCTGGTCGCCGCCCACGCGCTGATCGACATCGTGGCCTTCGTGGGATACGCCGCGCTGGCGGGCCGGGTGGACTGGCTGCCCACGGCCTGACCCGCCGTCCGGCGTTGTGCGACGGGCCTCAGGCCAGCAGCTCGCCGTCGATGACGGTGACGGCGCCGCCCGTCAGCAGCGTACGGTCGCCGCGCAGCGAGGTGCGGACCAGGCCGGTGCGCGCGGACGCCTGGAGCCCCGTCAGCTCGTCACGGCCGAACCGGGCCGACCAGTAGGGCGCGAGCGCGGTGTGCGCGCTGCCGGTGACCGGGTCCTCGTCGATGCCGACGCGCGGGGCGAACATCCGCGAGACGAAGTCATAGCCGCGCCCGGGGTCCTCGGCGGCCGCCGTCGCGATGACGCCCCGGTGGCTGATCCGCTTGAGCGCGGCGAGGTCGGGGGCCAGGGCGCGCACGGTCTTCTCGTCGGCCACCTCGATCAGGAGGTCGTCGATGAACGGGCCGGCGTGCTGGGCGGACACGATCCGGGCGCCGAGCGCCGCGCCGACCTCGGCCGTCTTCTCGGGCGCTCGCAGCTCGGTGAGTGAGGCCGTGGGGAAGTCCAGTGTGATCGAGCCGCCGTCGTCGGCCGTCGCCGACAGCACCCCGCTGAGGGTGGCGAAGCGGACCGTGCCGGTCGCGGCCCCCGTGACCTTCAGGACATGGGTGGTGGCGAGCGTGGCATGGCCGCACATGGGTGCCTCGGTGACCGGGGTGAACCAGCGCAGCGCCCAGTCGGCCTCCGCGGCCCGGGGGAGGGGGTGGGCGAAGGCGGTCTCGGCGAGGTTGACCTCGGCGGCGACCTGCTGGAGCCAGTGGTCGTCCGGGAAGGCGTCGGTGTCGAGGAGGACGACCCCGGCCGGGTTCCCGGCGAAGGGGCGGTCGGTGAACGCGTCGACGATTCGTATCCGCATAAGCCGACCGTAGGCGGCGGGCGGCGGGTGGGCCATGGCCAATCGCCCGGATGTGGCTCCCTCCAAGGCGGGGCAGGGCGAGTGGTGAGGGAGCCGCAGTGCGGGAATCGGCTCTCAGGGTGCCCGGGGGTCTCGGCGTGGCGGGAGAAGGGGGTTGGCATCCGATCGGTTCCGATATATCGTTGAAGTGTCGTGATGGATCGGCGATAGAAAGGAGCGTCACGATGCGTTCTCATGGACATGGACACGGACGTGAGCACTGCGGACCCGGCCACCGTGGCTGGAGCGAAGGTGAGGGGCGTGAGGGGCGGCGCGCGGCGTTCGGCCCGTTCGGCCCCGGATTCGATGGTCCGCCCTTCGGCGGCCCCCCGTTCGGCGGCCGTGGCCGCGGCGGACCGGGTGGCCGGGGGATGCGCGGCCGGGCGCGGCGCGGCGATGTGCGCGCCTCGATCCTGGCCCTGCTGAAGGACCGCCCGATGCACGGCTACGAGATGATTCAGGAGATCACCGAGCGCAGTGGGGGAGCCTGGCGGCCCAGCCCCGGCTCGGTGTACCCCACCCTTCAGCTGCTCGAGGACGAGGGGCTGATCGGCAGCGAGAGCGAGGGCGGCAAGAAGCTGTTCGCGCTCACCGACGCCGGCCGCGCCGAGGCCGAGGCGGTGCCCGCCGCCCCGTGGGAGGAGGCCGGACGCGGTATCGACTGGGAGGCCATGCAGGAGGTCCGCCAGGCGGGCTTCGGGCTGATGGAGGCGTTCGCCCAGGTCTGGCGGACCGGCAGCGCGGAGCAGCGGCAGAAGGCCGTCTCCGTCATCAATGAGTCGCGCAAGCGGCTGTATCTCATCCTCGCCGAGCAGGAGGCGGCGAACGGCGACGCCGAGCGCGGCGGCGAGAGCTGAGCCCCGTCGCAGGGGGTGCGGCCGCGCGGGGGCGGCGGAGCGGGACGAGGGAGGCGGGGGAGTTCAGACGACCAGTGCGCTCAGCTTGCGCAGCGATTCATTGAGCGCGGTGGACGCCGAGTCCTTGAGCTTCCCCGCCATCAAGGAGACCGCCGCCCCCGTGAACTCCCCGTCGACGCGCACCGTCGTGGCATCGCCGTCCGGTGTCAGCGAGTAGCGCATGGTGAGGTTCACGCCCATCGGGCCCTTGCCCCGGGTGGTCAGCAGCCGGGCCGGTTCGCACTCCTCGACGGTCCAGGTCACCTCCGCCGGAAAGCCCATCAGCTTCATGTTCTCCTGATAGGTGGCCCCCACCTCCAGTGTGGCCGGGCCGCCCTGCGGGAAGCTGGTGTGGGTGGCGTTCCAGTCGCCGTACGTGGAGAAGTCCGTCAGCCGGGCCCAGACCTTCTCGGCCGGTGCCTCGATGCGTGTCTGCGCGCTGACCTCGGCCATGGGGGAGTCCCTTCGGCGCGTTGCTGCGGGGTGTGGTGCGACGGTGCCGGGCAACGTAGCCCTGGGCCGCGGAACATTCAATACTGACGGGTCATCAGTTCCCGTCCGTCAGGGTCGGTCTCGGCCCCTCTCCTCCCCGAGGAGGAGAACCGGTCATCCACGCACAACCACGGCGGGATGCGCACATGCTTCCCGGCGAGGATGCTCCGGCCTGAAGGGACTGATGGGGTGAGAGTGTGCGAAGTCCTACCCTTTCCGCCGGCCCGGACGACACCGGATGCGAGGACCGGGTGAGCGACGTGGTGGCCGACGTGATCGCGGGGGCCCGCCGGCGCGCCATACGCGACGGTGCCAGGTGATCCGGCTGCTGGGGTATCTGGTGCAGCGCGCCATCGGGTACGGGCTCCGGTGGAGCGGCAGCGTCGAGGACTCGGGGGCGGTGCCGTCGGCGGGGAGCGGATTGGCCGGATGGTCGCCCGCCGCGGCGGCGGCCCTCGATACGGCGGTCCGCCGCGCCGCTTCCCGTGGCGCGTCCCGCGCCGACGGCCTCGATCTGCTCGCCGCGTTCGTCCGTGACCGGGAGTGTCGTGCCATGGAAGTGCTGCGGCGCGCGGGTGTCGCCGTCGCGCCACTGGTCAGCGCGTTGGAGGGGGAAATCTGACAGTAGTCACAGGGGTGACGGTGCTGTCGCGAGCTGACATGATGGCCCGGTGCGCGTATCCGGAGATCACTCACAGCAGAGGAATGCCGGCCTGGGGCTCGCCCTGCTGTCGGCGTTCACGTTCGGCGGATCGGGTGTCGCCGCCAAACCGCTGATCGAGGCGGGGCTCGCGCCGCTCGAGGTCACCTGGCTGCGGGTGACGGGCGCGGCCTTGGTCCTGCTGCCCCTGGCCTGGCGCCATCGCGGGCTGCTGACCCGCCGCCCAGGACTGCTGGTGGGCTTCGGCCTGCTGGCCGTCGCGGGGGTGCAGGCGTGTTTTTTCGCGGCGCTCTCCCGGATTCCCGTCGGCGTGGCGCTGCTCATCGAATACCTCGCGCCCGCGCTGGTGCTGGGGTGGGTGCGGTTCGTCCAGCGGCGGCCGGTGAGCCGGGCCGCGGCGGTCGGGGTCGTGCTGGCCGTCGGCGGACTCACCTGTGTGGTGGAGGCCTGGTCCGGGCTGAGCTTCAACCCCCTCGGAGTGCTGCTCGCCCTCGGCGCGGCGTTCTGCCAGGTGGGCTACTTCGTCCTCTCCGACCACGGCAGCGACGGCCAGGACCCGGCGGATCCGCTCGGTGTCATCGCCCATGGAGCGCTGATCGGGGCCGTGGTGCTGACCGTGGTCAGCCGCCCCTGGGGCATCGACTGGACGGTCCTCGCCGGGCGCGCCGACCTGGCGGGCTCCCGTGTCCCCGCGGCGGCGCTGCTCGCCTGGATCGTGCTGGTGGCGACGGTGCTCGCGTATCTCACCGGGGTGGTGTCGGTGCGTCGGCTCTCGCCGCAGGTGGCCGGGGTGGTGGCCTGTCTGGAGGCGGTGATCGCGACCGTTCTGGCATGGGTGCTGCTGGATGAGCACCTGGGCGTGGCGCAGGTCGTCGGCGGTGCGGTGGTGCTGACCGGCGCCCTGATCGCCCAGACCTCCACCCCGAAGGCCGCGGCGGCCGAGCCGGTGGCTGCCTCGGCGCCGGTGGAGGGGGAGCGGGAGTTCACGGCGCGGGGATGACCGGCCCCGCCGCCTAGTGCCGCGTCAGTCAAGGTTCGCCCGGTAGCGAGGCGTCCTGGTGCGGTCAGCCGCAAGGCGCCGAATCGGCCTCGAGGGGGCACCGCCCGGACGAAGTCCGGGGGAGGGCCTACTCG
>NZ_JBHYVB010000219.1:12622-18045 GCF_042750115.1 Streptomyces sp. NPDC059455 | reverse complement strand
GCGCCCCCCCCCCCAGCCCGAGCGCCCCGCCGCCCGCGCCCCCGCCCCCCCCCCCCCCCAAAACCCCACTCCCGCGGGCCCCCCGCCCAACGCGGAGCGGGCCCCTCACACCTCTGCGCCCCCGTCAGCCCTGACCGGCGAACTTCTTGCTGATGGCCTCGAACACGCCCTTGGCCTCGGCCCCCAGATGCGGCCCGGCGAGCCAGGTGTGTCCGTACGAGCCGATCGAACTGTTGGACACCAGCACCGTCTTACCGCCGTGGTTGACGAACCAGCCACCGCCCGAGGTACCGCCCGTCATCGAGCAGCCGATCCGGTACATCGTCGGCGAGGTGGGCGAGAAGGACAGCCGGCCCGGCCTGCTGGTGCAGTTGAACATCTTGGCCCCGTCGTACGGCGGGGCCTGCGGATAGCCGTATGCGCCGATCGAGCTCACCTGGTCCGCCGACGGCGCCCCGAACCACACCGGCACCGAGGCCCCGACCGTCTCCTGCAGCGACTTGCCGCCGCCGTTCTCGGGCTTCACATGCAGCACCGCGAAGTCGTACGCCGACCCCACCCCGCCGGTCTTACCGCCGTTCGCGATCCACTCGGACGAGGTCTGCGACCAGTCCGCCCACCACACGCCGTACGGGCTGACCTCGTTCTGCGCCGCCGACTGGGTCTGCTCGGCCGGGAGTCCGTTGTCGTTGTACGAGGGCACGAACACGATGTTGCGCATCCAGCCGCCCTGCTTGCCGGAGTGCGCACAATGGCCCGCGGTCCACACCAGGTTGGACTTCCCCGGGTGGGCCGGGTCGTCGATGACCGTGCCGGAGCACACCATCGGCCCCTCGGGGCTGTCGAAGAACACCTTCCCGACCGGCGCCATGTTCTGGTGGTACGGCCGCGAGACCTGCTTGGCCGGCACGGCGGGCGGCTCGGGGTCGGTGGCCGCCTGGTCCTGGCCGGCGCTCTGCGTGGAGACGGTGTGCGACGAGTCCTTCGCCTTGGCCATCCTGGACGGCTGCCAGAAGTTCTTGATGATCGGATTGGCGAATTCCGATGCCTTGCGGGCCCACTTGTCCCAGTCCTTCCAGCCGCCCTCCTTCCACTTCTTCAGGTCGTCCAGACTCGTCGGGACGCCATCGGGCAGCTTGATCCCGTCCTTGGCCTGCTGCCCGGTGGACGCGGCCGAGGAGCTCGACGAGGAAGCCGCCTCGTCGTCACCGGGCCCGCAGGCCGAAGCGGAGACCACCAGCAGCGCGGTCATGGCCGCGGCCGCCACGGTGGAACGGCGTATGAGTGGCATGGAGCCTTATCCCCCTGTTGTGGTGCAGTTGTTGCGCTGTGATGTGCCGCCCTCTGCCCTACGGCGCTTTCACGCCATGGAGCCACAGGACCGGGCATCT
Source organism: Streptomyces sp. NPDC059455 (assembly GCF_042750115.1). Taxonomy (NCBI): domain Bacteria; kingdom Bacillati; phylum Actinomycetota; class Actinomycetes; order Kitasatosporales; family Streptomycetaceae; genus Streptomyces; species Streptomyces sp. NPDC059455. Next base: position 16,654 of record NZ_JBHYVB010000219.1, on the reverse strand, counting down.
ACTATGCCCGCGCCCCTGGCCTGCGCCATCACCTGTCCCCCGGCCCGCACCAAACACGAACGCGGTAAGCACGATTCCATGACATCGCGCCTACGCCCGCGCCTCCCGAACGCTCAGGGAGAGGCCAGCAGCAGCATCGCCATCGTCACCTCAGCGGTCCCCTGCAGCTTGACCGCCCACGACCGCGCCGAGGGAAACGGCACCCGTTTCCGCGGAAGCTGTCTCGTTCACCGTTCCACCCAACCGCGCACGGGCCGCCCGCGGATCGCGCCAGGTACTCATTCGCCATAGGTACCCGAGCGGATCAAGCGGAGTGGCGGCGGAAGGAGACCTCCTCAAGACTTGATCGCATACGAAAAGACTTGATCGCATACGAACACGGGCCTCCTGTGCCAGGGGTCTGCTCCGCGGCGCTTTCGAAGGAGACACGCCATGGCCGCTTCCGGGGGTTCCCGACGTTCGGAGAGCGAGGTCGCCGGGTTCACGGCCTCGCCGCAGCTCGCCCAGGCGCTGCAGCAGATCGTGGTGGACCTCGTCGAACTGCATCTCCAGGGCAAGCAGGCCCACTGGAACGTGGTCGGCCACAACTTCCGCGACCTGCACCTTCAACTGGATGAGATCGTGGACGACGCCCGCGAGTCGGCCGACACCATCGCCGAACGCATGCGCGCCCTGGCGGCCGTCCCGGACGGCCGCTCCGAGACCGTGGCAGCGACCACCACACTCCCCGCGTTCCCGGCGGGCGAGGCGAGCGTGAGCGCCGTCGTCGACCTCGTCACCGCCCGCCTGCGCGCCACCGCCGACACCCTGCGCACCCTCCACGACCAGGTCGACAGCGAGGACCCCTCCACGGCCGACCTGCTGCACGCGATCATCGGCTCCCTCGAGAAACACGCCTGGATGGTCAGCGCGGAAAACCGCTCCGCCTGATCCCCCGCCATACAAAACCAGGCGCCGCAAAGCCCCCGCCGTAGAACCGTCGGCCACCCCGGCGTGAGGTCAGCGCAGAGCGCCCCGCGCCGCGTACACCAGCACACCCGCCGTCAGCAGGATCAGCCCGGCCAGCGCTCCCGTCGCCGCCCACTGCATGGCGTCCATGTGGGAGAACGGCAGATACTCCTTCGACCAGCCGACCACCCCGTGGCGCCGCAGGCAGGCCGGCCTGTCGCTGGCGTCCTTGCAGGTGCTCCAGCCGCGCAACGAGCCGTCCCGGGTCACGTAGGAGGTGTCGATCTCCACGGCGTTGTCGGGGACCTTCGGGGAGTCGCCTTCACCGAACCTGCCGCCGCCCGTGGTCTTCGTCACCGTGGTCGCGAACATCATCCGCAGCTGCGACCAGATGGTCTTCACCGCCAGCAGGGCGACGAAGGTCACCACCATCGCGGGCAGCGTGCGCCGCATCAGCAGCCCGGCGGCGGCGCCGATCAACAGGCCGAGCACGGCCAGGGCCACCGCGACCGGGCCCGTGGTGTCGAACCCGCCGGCGTCGGTGAAGTCGGCGTTGACGGCCATGTGGTTCACCAGCGGCGTCCACAGGGCCTTCATGGCGATCCCGGTGGAGAGCGCCGCCACGGCCGCGAACACGGCGGCCATCCCGAGCTTGGTCGCCACCCAGTTCCAGCGGCCGTACGACTGGACTCCCACGAACTTGGCGGTGCCGGTCTCCAGATCCCCCGCGAACAGCGGGGCGCCGATGAACACCCCGATGATCACCGGCAGACCCGCCAGTGCCAGACCCAACAAGTCGAGCCGTTGGTAAGCGGCGTCGAGGGCCGCGGTCGCCTCGGGGGACGCCTTCGCCTCCTCGGCGACCGCCACGGCGCTGCTCGCGTCCTGGGCCAGCCACCCCAGGCCCGCCGTCACGACGGCCGCCGCCGCGAGCAGCAGGAGGAACGCCGCCCGGTGCTGACGCCACACCAGCCAGGCCATCCCGCCCGGGCCGAAGCCGCGCGCCCGCGTCCGCCGCCCCGGCAGTCCGGGGGAGCCGCCGTCCGCCCGGAGCGTCTGTGTCGTCGTACTCACTTCGCCACCTCCGAACCGACACCGGGAACATAGGAGTTCGGGCTGATGAGCGGCGCGGAGCTGTTCTGCTCCAGATAGGCGAGCACCACTTCCTCCAGGGTCGGCGCGCCGACGTCCCAGAAACCGCCGACCGGTCCGCCGGGGCGGACCAGCGCGGTGGTGTACCGCTGGTCGCCGTGGGTCTCCACGACCGTGTGGTGCTCCAGGCCCGCGGGCAGCCCGTTGGGGCCGGTCGGCACCCGGTCGGTGGGCGCTGACAGCACCCGGTGGACGCTGATGATCTCGTCCACGTCACCGGCCAGCCGCAGCCCGCCCTCGGCCACCAGCAGCAGGTAGTCGCACAGCGTGTCGAGTTCGGCCACCAGGTGGCTGGAGAGCAGGACGGTGATCCCGCGCTCGGCGACCTCGCCCAGCAGCGCGGTCACGGTCTGCCTGCGCACCAGCGGGTCCAGGTCGGCCAGCGGCTCGTCCAGCAGGATGAGGTCGGGGCGCTTGCCCAGGGCCACCGCGAGGGCGACCCGGGTGCGCTGACCGCCGGACAGCCGCCCCACCTTGGCGTCGAGTGGAACGGAACCGGCCCGTACGAAGCCCTCGGCCAGCTCCTGATCCCAGTGCGGGTTCAGCTCACGGCCCAACCGCAGTGTCTCGGCGACCGTGAAGCGCGTGAACAGCGGCTTCTCCTGCGGCAGGAACGCGACCCGCTGCCGCGCCTCCACCCCGCCGGCCGGCTCGCCGAAGACTCTGGCCTCGCCCGCCGACGCCTCGCGCAGCCCCGCGATGATCTCCAGCAACGTCGTCTTGCCCGCTCCGTTCGGACCCACGAGTCCGCACACCCGCCCGGCGGGCAGCCGGAACGTCGCGTCGCGCAGCACCCAGCGGCGCCCGTACCGCCGTCCGAGGCCGCGCACTTCCAGGGCGGTCCGCCCCTTGTCCCGCATGGCCGCCCCTCCCGTCGACCCGCTCATCCCCGGCCCCCGTTCCGCTCGTCCGTACCGCCGCGAGCGGTGCCCGCCGCCGTCTGCCGACGCTCCTGAAGCGCCAGTTCGACCAGATCCCGCACGTCCTCGTCCATCAGACCCGCGGCCAGCGCCCGCCCGGTCCACTCCGCCAGTTCGGCGTAGAGCGGCGACTCGGCGGCGGGCGCGTGGCTCCGGTCCGCGGCCGCGGCGGCGATGAACGTGCCCACTCCCTGCCGCAGCTCCACCACGCCGTCCCGCTCCAGCTCCCGATATGCCTTGAGCGTGGTGTTCGGGTTCACGGCGCAGGTCTCGGCCACTTCGCGAGCGGTCGGCAACCGGTCACCGGGCTTCAACACGCCCGCTCTGACGGCCCGTTTGGTCTGCTCGACGATCTGCTGGTACGCCGCGACGCCACGGCGTCTCTCGATGTAGTACCGCATCCACCCCACCGCTGGTCCACTAGTTAAGTAGCTGAATACTGGAGAAGGGGACGATCCGATGTCAAGCGTGGTGGCGGTCGAGCACCCCGCACGCGGGCGGCCCGGACGCGCGCACACGTTTTCGCTGTGCGCCGATGTACACCCCTGTTGCCGTCAACGACTGCCGTCAGGCCGCCAGGAAGTAGGGAGCAAGTCGGACTGCGTTGCAGCGGTGTCGTCAGCAGAGGCGCTGCGTCTGGCCGAGGCGGCTGGAGTCGGGGCGGGCGTTTTGTTGTCAATCGCTCACACGAGTGGCCGCGATCGCGTCATCTCGAAGCTGGGCCGACCCGCGTGAAGCCAGTCCGGGAGCGGCCATCACTCGGGCAAACCGTCTCATCGAGCCAATAACTCTGATGACATTTCAAATCAGCTTGAATGACGAATCGTTCCCTTTGGGCAGCGTGCTGGCGAACCACACCAGACCGGAGAGGGGCCGCCAGCATGTCCGACTGGAAACACATCGACGGATCGTTAGCGCGGATCGCAGTGGGATCCAGGACCAACGTCTGGGGCGTCAACGCCGCCGGTGCGATCTACCGCTACACCAACAACGACGCCAATCCCTGGATCAA